>NZ_KB894595.1 GCF_000374545.1 Anaeromusa acidaminophila DSM 3853 | reverse complement strand
TTATATTTGCACAACGCTTTTAAGATATCTCTGATATCTACTTTTAGTTGGTTATAGATGATTTTTCTCCTATACTTGGGCGTAAATACTACGTGATACTTGCACATCCATTTTGTGTGTGCTAAGCTTTTGTCCATAGAAATTCACCTGCTTTCTTCTTTCTGATGGCTTGAACACTCATCAGTATAGCAGTTGGTGAATTTCTTTTTGTTTAACTTTTTATCTCCACCCGTTTAACGGGTGGTTTTTTGTTTCCGACGTTCCTTCGTCAACACGCTGAAGCGCATAACAGTAAAGCGCCTCTAACGAGGCGCTTTTTTCTACTATAACGCACTGCTTCATTTTTTCGCCGCGCAAACTCTTTTTATGACAAAGACGTCAAAGAGCCTTTGACCAGTTTTTCTAAAGCCGCCAAGGGAGGCGACAGCCACTTTTCTCGGTGCCATACCATTTGCGCCACTACCGAAATACGACTGCTATCCCAGGGCAGTCGTACCAAGGTTCCCCGCTTCAACTCTTCGGCCACAACAATTTCCGGCAGCAACGACAATCCTAAGCCATTTTTCACACACTGTTTAATAGCTTCCAAGCTTTCAAATTCCCAGAACGTCGTCACCGGAACTTTAGCTTGCGCCAACAATTCTTTCATCTCAGCCGGATACCCGCTGTGACCTTCGGAAAAAATAAAAGTTTGCCCAGCCAATTGCTGCGTCTCTACTACTGGCAGTTTTGCCAAAGAATGCCGCGGCTCCGCCACTAATACGGTCTTGCCTTGAAACAAGGTTTCTTGCCGCAGCTGCGGCTGACCAGATTCATCTTGAAAGCCAAAGGCCACATCAACCAGATTTTGCTGCAGCCATTGACCAAAATCACTGCAATGACCTACTTTCAGATATAATTGCACCTGCGGATACAGCGCCCTATACTCCTTTAGTAACGGCGGCAGCCAAAATGCGCACAACGATTCAGAAGCGCCCAGACGGATCATTCCTTCCAGCGTTTCTTTGCCGCAAAAAGCTTGACGCACTTCCTCTTCCGCTTGCAACAGCCTAGCCCCCAAACGCACCAGGCGCTCTCCTGAAGACGTCAAAAATATTTTTCGCCCCAAACGCTCAAACAGTCGGACTCCCAATTCTAGTTCCACCAAACGAACATGTTCGGAAACAGTAGATTGGGAGTAGTTCAACTCCCTTGCCGCCTGCCCAAAGTTCAGCGTTCGCGCCACTGCCAAAAAGGTTTCCAGATACTTGCTCTGCATTTCACCACACCCATCGGTTTTTCCGATTATTTTACACTATTTTATCGTCTTATCAAATGTCTTTTTTCATGATAGGATTTTTTAAGCTTTTACTACGTTTGCAGAGGAGAAACAACGCCGCCATGAAAGAAACCATTCATCTCAAAAAAAGCATCACCTGGCTGCAAGGGGCCGCCTTAACTACCGGAGCCGTTTTAGGAGCCGGCATTTTAGTTCTTCCGGCCCTGGCCGCCGCCATGGCCGGACCCGCTTCTTTACTTAGCTGGCTATTCATGGGATTGCTCTCCATCCCCATGGTGGCTGTCATCAGCATGATGTCTTCGCGATATCCCGATTCCGGAGGCATCGCCACCTACGTCCGCCAAGGTCTGGGAGAAAACACCAGCCGCATCGTCGGCTTGTGGATTTTAGGGGCCATGCCCTTTGGCATGCCAGTTACCGCCTTAATCGGCGCTCACTACCTGGGCGACGTAATGGGTTGGTCTTCTGCGGCCGTTTACGGCGTAGCGGCTGCCATGCTGCTTATAGCCATAGTTCTGAACTACCGGGGCATTGATCTGTCCGGTCGCGTACAGGTTTTGGTCGTCTCCTCCATTCTCGGCATTCTGCTTTTAGCGATCACAGCCTCCCTGCCCCAGGTCCGTCCTGCAGCCTTCTCCCCCTTCTTGCCGCACGGCTGGCTGCCTGTAGGCCAGACGATGTCTTTGCTCTTTTTCGCCTTCATTGGCTGGGAAATGATCGGCCATCTGGCGGAAGAATTTCGCCGCCCCCGCAAGGACATCCCTTTAAGCCTAGGCCTTGCCGCTTTAGTCATCAATATTTTATATATGCTTATCGCCTTCGTCACGATTGGAACGTTGGCTTATCAATCCGCTACGCCCCTCACCGCCATGATTACGCTAGCAGCCTACGGCTGGGGCGAACAAGCAAGTCTGCTGGTTTCTTTTCTGGGCTTAATCGCTTGCTACTGTCCTGTCCATACATTTATCGCCGGGTTCTCACGGCTCGTTTACGCGCAGGCCCGCGACGGCGCCTTGCCGCCTGTTTTTTCGCGCCTTCACCCCCGCTTTCAAACGCCCCACTACGCCTTATTGTCTTTTCTTCCCGTTTTGGGTTTCGTTCTTGGAGTCAGTTATCTTCTGGAACTGCAGTTGCAAACCCTGATTCAATTTCCTTGCGCTAATTTCTTGGCTGTTTATACGTTGGGCATGATAGCGTCTTACCGAGTTCTTCCTAACCGCATCGAAAAAACGCTTGCCCTGCTCAGCGCTGCCTTAGCCGGACTTGTGTTTTCCTTCTCCGGCTGGTTTGTTCTCTACCCGCTTGGATTAGCCGCAACGGCCTATATCGGATCCAAGCTGCGCGCCTCAACTAACTTTCCCAGATAAAAAAGCCTGCGATTGCAGGCTTTTTAGATATGCCGAAAAGGATTTCCCCTCCATTTCCAGAATGTATTCTACGATAAGCAAGTCATTCTCTCACTACTTTGCAAAGGAAGATGGCATGATGAAAAAGTATTGTTTCACCGCCTTTCTGGCGGCTCTTCTGTTTTTAGCCGCTCCTGCTCCTCTTTGGGCTGCCGACAAAGTTCCCGACCGCCAAGACATAGCTCCTCAATATCAATGGCATCTGCAGGACATCTACGCCAGCGACGCCCACTGGCAGCAGGACTATGACAAGCTCAAAAGCCAACTGCCCCAACTCGCGGCCTATCAAGGAAAGCTTGGCTCCTCGCCGCAAATGCTCTTGCAATGTCTGAAGCAACGAGACCAAATGAGCATCATCCTAGGACGCCTGTATAGCTACGCCAAAATGCATCGCGATGAAAACACGGCTAACGCCGCTTATCAAGCTCTTACCGACAAAGCGGCGGCTCTAGGCAGCGCTTATATGGCGTCCGCCTCTTTCATCGAACCGGAACTGCTGGCGCTTCCCCCTAAAAAAATCCCTGCTTTTCTGCGCCAAGAACCAGCCCTTAAAGAATATTCACGGTATCTGCAAACTCTTTTACGCCAGCGCCAACATATCCTTGCGCCAGCAGAAGAGTCCCTGCTGTCCCAGGCCTCCGAAATAGCCCAGGCGCCGGAAAACACCTTCGATATGCTGACGAATGCGGATCTGCGGTTTCCGAATGTCACTGACAGCCAAGGAACGACCTTGCCTCTAAGCGAGGGGAAGTACCGCGCCTATATGTCTTTTGCTGACCGTCAGTTACGACAAAATGCATACCTCTCTCTCTATCAAACCTATGCACAATATCGCAATACCCTTGCTGCCACTTTGAACGGCAATATTAAAAGCAGCCGCTTTTTCGCCTCTGCGCGAAAATACCCCTCTACGTTAGCGGCATCTTTAGCAAATGACAATATCCCGGTTGCCGTCTATGACAATGTCATCACTACGGTCAAGCAAAACTTAGCCCCGCTGCACCGTTACGCAGCCTTCAAGAAAGCCGCGTTAGGCCTTGATGAGTTTCACCTCTATGATACGGCTGCGCCAGTGACGCAAAAAGTTCCGTCTCCCTACACCTACGAAGAAGCCTGCCAGCTCGTCCTGGCTGCATTAGAGCCCTTAGGCGCGGAATACAATACCGTACTGAAGCAAGGTCTTAGCTCCGGCTGGGTCGATGTCTATGAAAACCAAGGCAAGCAATCCGGCGCCTACTCCTGGGGCGCCTATGGCACCCATCCTTTTGTGCTTCTAAACTATGAGGGCACTTATGACAGCGTATCTACCCTGGCTCATGAGTTGGGACATTCCATGCACACTTATTACAGTTATGCAAACCAGCCTTTTACTACCTCCGACTATTCTCTCTTCTGTGCCGAAGTTGCTTCGCAAACCAATGAAATCCTGCTTGTCGAATACATGCTAAAGCATACGCAGGACCCAGCCGTACGCAAGCACCTGCTGGAACAGTATCTGGACACCATTTTAGGAAGTGTGTACCGTCAAACGCAATTTGCAGAATTTGAAAAAACAGTTCATGAACGCACTGCCAAGGGCGATGCTCTTACAGCCGACGATTTTGACGCCATTTGGCATGATTTAAATGTACAATATTGGGGACCTGATACGGTGCTGGATAAAGTTAGCGATGCCGGTTGGTCTCGGATTCCACATTTTTACCGCAACTTTTATGTATACCAGTACGCTACCGGCTACGCAGCTGCAACGGCTCTGAGCGAACAAATTCTTACAGACGGCGAACCGGCCCGTCAAAGATATCTGCAGTTTTTGAAAAGCGGTTCCTCTGAGGATCCCTTGGAATTATTGCGCCGGGCTGGCGTTGACATGGCGACCCCTACGCCTCTGGAAATTACACTGCAAAAATTCTCCCGCCTTCTTGACGAGTTAGAACGCCTAAACTAAAAAATAGGACAGGCCGAAAAGGCCTGTCCTATTTTCGCTTTCACCGCAAATTCATCATTACCAGCAAAACCGTCATAATTGCAATGCTAATCATAATAGAAACCGAATTCGTCAGGCTTGCCAAAATGCCATTCCCCTGGCATTTTTCCGTAAACAATGGCGCAATCGCGGGAATCGGCGCAAACACCAGCAGCGCCAATACTTGCCGAATTTCCAAAGAAAACGGCGTATAATAATAAAAAAGCCATGCAAAAACGGCCGAAACGACGTAACGCAGCAACAAAACCAAACTAAGCTGCTGTAAGTGATGCGCTTCCAGCTCCAATTCAATCATCATGCCAATCATCAACATCGCCAAGAAGCTGTTAGCGCCGCCAATAACCGAGCAAAGGTTCAAAACCTCTGCTGGAAATCGGAAACCGCCCCAGGAAAACACCAGCATCAACATATAAATATCAAAAGGCACGGAAGACAAAAGCTTTTTCGCCAGTCCAGTCAGCTGGCTTTTTCCGCCAGTCCCCGCAACTCCAGCGGCGGCAGCATAGGTCCCGCCGGTACACATAATTGAGTTTCCAGAATCAAACATACAGGTAGCCACTACGCCAAAAGGCCCCAAAAATCCCTGCGCAAAGGGCATCGCAAAACAGCCGATATTATAGCCGGACGCATTCAACATATAAAAAGCTTTAGTTTCCCCGTTACTGCGCGCACCAGCTAAAAAACCCAACCCAACCATAATAAGGTTGCATCCCAAGCCAAGAAAAGCCAAGATAAACAAGGAAGCGTCCATATCAAAATTGGCAAAGGCGGTAATTACTGCCGCTGGCAGCGTAATATTGAGTACAATCTTTGAAATCAGTCGATAGTCGGTCGCCGTAAAAAAACCGATGCGTTTCAGAGCATATCCTAAAAAAATAATGAAGACAAACACTGCTGCCTTCAACAAAACTTCTCCCATTATTGTCGCCTCTTTTTCTTCCTACGAAATCGTTACACATTATTTATTCATGCTATCAAATGCAAGCGCTTTCGTCAATATTTTCGAGGAATTTTGCAACATAGCAGAAAAAATCAAAAAAATCTTTCTACTCCTGTACTACAATAAAAGATATAAAGCTACGAAGACGCTAGCAAAAGAAACTCTTCAACAAGGCAGGTATTCTTATGAACACAAAACCGCCCTGGCTTGAAGCAGCCATTCATTTTATGGAAAACCATCTGCAGTCCCCCTGCAGCATTCAAGACATTGCAGCGCATGTTCACCTGTCCCCTGCGCATTTCAGCCGTCTTTTCCTCGCAGCTACCGGTGAAAAGCCAGGTGAATATCTGCGCAAACGCCGCATGAATTTGGCTGCGTCCGCCCTTCTAAGCACCCGTACATCCATTTTGGATATTGCCTTTTTGTACCAATACGAATCCCAAGAAGCCTTCAGCCGCTCTTTTAAAACCGTATATGGCGTTATGCCCGGCTCTTTCCGCAAACGAGGCTGTCACCCTTGGCTTACGCGCAAAGAAAAGCTTGCCGGCAGCCGCTTAGAGCATCGCCTATCGCAAGTTGTGCTGCAGCCTGCCATTCAAGAATGGGATTCCCCTCGTTGGGCCATTGGCCTCTGCACTAAAACATCTGTGGAAAATAGTCGCATTCCTTGGCTTTGGGAGCAATTTTTATCGCGAAAGCAAGAAATACAGGAGCAGCTGCCCTCTGGAGCCAATTATGGCATATCAATTTACGAAAAGCATTTAACTTTGCAGGATATGGACGAAACCACAGAGTATCTGGAAATTGCCTGTTGCGAAACAGCGGCTGCCGCCCAGCCGCCCGCCGGTATGACAAAATACAAAATTCCCGAGGGCCTTTATGCGGTCTTTATTCATAAAGGCCCCGTCGCTACTATGACGGATACATACAACTATATTTTTGGCACTTGGTTATTCCAATCTCCCTATCGGCTGGATCATCGCGACACGTTTGAACAATACAGCGCTGATTATTACGGCAGCGACCACCCCAATTCCTTGACAAGAATCTTTCTCCCCATCCAGTTATCCTAAAAGAACTACCTACTCGTTATGCATTCCCATAAGAACAATTTTTCATGAAAGGTTGTGACTTTATGCTCCACTCCGCCGCAGGCCGCTTATACTTTTTAGACAATCTACGCGCAGCCATCATCCTCTTAGTTATTATTTTTCACATCGCTTTAGGTTACATCGCCCCTCCCTTGCCCTGGTGGTATGTTGTCGACACGCAAACCAGTCAAGCCTTTATACCTTTTACCCTTACGGTTGACGTCTTTATTATGCCAGTTATGTTCTGGATTGCCGGCTATTTTACATTGCCGGTCTTACAGCGCAAAGGCATCGGTTCCTTTTTCCGCAACAAGTTCTACCGCATCGTTCTTCCCTGGCTAGCAGGCGCCATTCTGGTGGCTCCCGCCATGACTTACATGATCTGGTTCAGCCGATCCGCCACTCCTCCGCCCTATCTCTATTTTTGGCAAAACATATTCTTTTTGCTACAAGTATTCAATCATGCTCACTATTGGTTTCTAGGACTCTTGTTTTACTTCTACCTTTTGGTAGGCTGTCTGCAGACCTGGCGACCAGGTTGGTTAAAAAAAGCATCCTCTCCCGCCGCCCCCACGGTCTCTTTTTTCGCCCTATTCACTCTTTTGTGCTCACTAGCCTTCTTCGTGCCTACTTTGCTCGTGCCAGCCGATACTTGGTTTGGCGGATTATATATAGTATGCTTTCAGCCTGCGCGCCTAGGAATATGTCTGTTCTATTTCCTCTTAGGCCTTCATGCCTGGCGAAACTCCTGGTTTACGTCAGCTTCCGCCTACGCTCCTAAACTGCGAAACTGGCTCCTCTTAGTCATCCCGGCTACACTTGCATTTACCTTGTATCGCCTTAGCATGCCCCAAGAGCTCACCGTACTGCTTAAAGCCGGTCACGCGCTACTGCACTCGCTTTTCTGTCTTTGCATGTTCATGACCCTGTTATGCTTATTCCAACGCTATATAAATTACAGTGGCTCCTTCTGGCGCAATTTAGCCGCCTCTTCCTATGCCATCTATATCCTCCATCAATTGATCGTGCTGCCGATTGCCTACATCGTACAAAAGTGGCAATTCCCCATTCTGCCGAAATACCTTCTGGTTTGCGCTGTTTGCCTGATACTTTGCTACGCTGCCGGATACACAGCTACCCGCCTACTGGGAAACCTGCCGAAGTCTAGCTCACTTGAGGACAGGAAACAAAACACAAAGTAAGCAGCGAAATTCGAAATAAATCCCGGAATTGCAACGCCCTTAGATGAGTCACGCGCCATATTCCGGTTTAATTTGAGAATCATAATATAAAAAATCCTAGGAACCGCTAAGCGGTTCCTAGGGTTTTTTATATTATGTCTTAACTCACATTACCTTAGCCTTGCTTTAAGAACTGCTCAATCCGATCCAGCCCTTTGGTGATATTTTCCTGCGAAGTGGCATAAGACAAACGCACATGGGTGTCAATGCCAAAACCGGATCCAGGAACCAAGGCAACGTTCGCTTTTTCCAATAAAACATCGGCAAAATCATCGGAGCTTTGAATTTTGCGCCCCCCCAATTCCTTGCCCATCAGTTTAGAAATATTCATCATTACATAAAAAGCACCGTTCGGTTTGACACAGGATACGCCTGGCATGCTGTTGATTCGCTTCACCATGTAGTCTCGACGGCTGACAAAGGCCTCCACCATGGTAGCTACCATATCCTGCGGACCGCTAATTGCCGCTTCCGCCGCTTTTTGGGCGATGGAATTCGGGTTAGACGTCGCATGGCTTTGCACGTTGCTCATAATCTTGGCAATTTCCGGGGCCGAAGCCGTATAGCCAATACGCCAGCCAGTCATCGCGTAGGTTTTGGACACGCCGTTGACAATAATCGTCTGGGCTTTAATTTTTTCATTGATGCTGGCGATGCTGACATGGGTTTTGCCATCATAGATCAGCTTTTCGTAAATTTCGTCGGAAACCACATAAAAGCCTTTTTCTACAGCTAGTTCCGCCAACTCCGCCAGTTCTTCGCGAGTGTAAACCATACCGGTAGGATTGCTGGGGCTATTGAGGATAATGGCTTTCGTCTTCGCCGTTACCGCCTGGCGAATTTGGTCTACCGTAAATTTAAAGCCTTGTTCTTCGGTTGTATAAACAATAACAGGCACGCCATCGGCCAATTTAACCATCTCCGGATAGCTAACCCAGAAAGGCGCAGGAATGATTACTTCGTCCCCAGGATTGCAAATGGCCTGGAACACATTGACCAATGAATGCTTAGCGCCGTTGCTGATAACAATGTTAGCCGGAGCATAGTCTAAGTCATTGTCTTTTTTGAATTTGGCGCAAATGGCTTCTTTCAAAGTCATCGTTCCCGAAGCAGGCGTGTACTTGGTAAAGCCAGCTTCAATCGCAGCAATCGCTGCTTGCTTTATATGTACAGGCGTATCAAAATCCGGCTCACCAGCGCCGAAACCAACCACATCGATGCCTTCCGCTTTCAGCTTTTTTGCCTTAGAATCAATCGCCAGCGTTGCGGATGGACTAATCGACAAACCTTTACGGGATAAGTTCATGGATAACAACCCCCTGAAATTTAAAATACAAGTCCTCAGATCATTGTACGAAATAATTTTCACAAACGCAAACGATTTGCCAAGATCTTCTCTGTATATTTTAAATTCATCCCAAAAGAGCTGCGTTCTTTTTTATTTTATTGCACGAATAGGAACCATTATACTCAATCATTATATCCAAAGCATTTGTATCTACTTTTTCCATCGTCTCATCTGCGGCTTCTCCCAAAACCAGAACCATCCGCAAATCTTTGCCTGCTTCTCCCATGAAAATAGCTTTTGCTGAAAACTCTTCAAAACCTAGCTGAGAAGCTAAAGATTCCGTCATAAACTCTAAAATATCATCTTCATTATACTTAAATACCTTTTTTTCCCTCATTAACATATCCTCCAGGCCTGACGCTTTACAGCATTTTCTTATATTATAGCGCGAATACGTTAGCTCGTCTTTTAATGTTAAAAAGTTGCGACTAAAGCCATGTTACTTCTGCATTCTTTTTCCCTCATTTTTAAAAAAGCAGGGCTTATATCCCATAGCTTGCTAAAAAGCGTATGGCGGCAAACGCCGCCATACGCTTTTTAGCAAAAATCAACGAATTACTCGCGTCCTATTTTAGGCAAATGGATATTGTAGTGTACGCAAAGCAAGCGAATCCCCAAAGTCAGTAAGAAACACAAATACATAGCCTGCCAAAGAGGCAGCTGCCACTGAGCGTAATAAAGAGCCACGCCGCCCGCAATGGATGCCAGCGCATAAATCTCCTGTTGAAATACAAAAGGAATATCTCTGGCAAAAATATCTCGCAAAACACCGCCGCCAATACCGGTTGCAGCTCCTAGAAAAACCATGATATATAACGTATTTAGATCGTACGTAATCGCCAAGCTGGCGCCGACAGCGGTAAACGCTCCCAGTCCCACGGCATCGCATAGTTGCACCACATTAGTGATCCGCACCAGCCAAGAATGAGCAAAGCAAGTCAAAATAGCGGAAGCCAACGCCAGCAAGGTAAACGTCGGATCTAAAAAGGCCGTCGGCGGCGTATGCCCCACCAGCACATCTCGTAAAATCCCTCCGCCCACGGCAGTCGTCACCGCTAGAACAGCAATCCCAAAAACATCCATCTTCTTGCGAATCCCCACCATTGCGCCGGAAATGGCAAAAGCTACGGTTCCCAAATATTCAAAGCCGCTCAGCACCATACTCTCTCCTTATTTTTAACAACTCTCCTCTCATCGTATCTGACGCCAGGGCATCTCGTCAAGCTGTCCTCGCTAACGATACTCTTCCATTACCGTCATTCTAAACTATTTTTGTGAGTTCAAAGACAAATCGACGCCTATAACTTGCTTTTCTCCTGCCTCGCTGCCGCAGGAAACAGCAACGGTTACGCAAGGCTGGCCGGAAATGGCAGAAACATATACCTCCGATACATAGGATCCCTCCAACAAGGCCCGGCGAAACCATTCCCTGCCATTGGCATTGGCCAAACCTGCCGGCGGCAAAGAAACAATAAAACTGCCGTCCTCGCGATTGGACCAAACTGCCTCCAGGTTTTTACGCCCCTGCAGCCATTGTTCCAGTTTCTTTTCCTGCGCCGTTTCAGGCAGATGAGAAATCTCCGCCGCCAACGCCGTTACTTCTTGCAGAATTTTCGTTGTCTGCTTTTGCACCTCGCCGTCCGCCTCCGCTAAGCGTATCCGTGAAGTTTCCTTTTGCAACCCCTCCGCTACTTGCTGCAGAATCGTTTCCATGGCTAAAGCCTCTTCTTGTGACTCTTTCTGCCGGACCAGCGCTTCTTCCGTCCGCTCCGCACATTGCCGAAGCTGCTGGCAATACTCATTAATCCGTCTGGCGACTTGAGCCATTTGTTGTACCGTCGCCGCCTGCTCCTGGCGCACAGCGCCCGCTTCCGCCAGCTTTAGTTCCGTCGTCCGACTGGCTTCTTGAATGGCTTCTAAATGTTCAAGAGCCTCTCTTACCGCGACTTGCCCTTCCGTCACCGCTTTTTCTTCTTCCGTCATAGCCTGCTCCGCTGCTCGCACGCCGCCTTCAATCTGAGCCAACAACACCGCCGCCTCACGAGCCGCTTTACTGCTTCCTTCGGATAAAACCTGGATTTCTTCGGCCACTACCGCGAAGCCTCTCCCATGCTCTCCTGCGCGCGCCGCCTCAATACTGGCATTCAGCGAAAGCAGCTGCGTCTGAGAAGCAATGCCGTGAATCGAGGTGAGCAACTGTTGTATCGCCTGCGCAGTCAGCGACAGAGCGCTGATTTTATCCGCCAACTCCGTCGATTGCAGCCGAATTCCCGTCATAGATTCTCCTACGCCTTGTACAGCCAGCTTACCTTGCTCCGCTCGTTTACGCGCATCCACGCTGCTCTCGTGAATTCCTTCCGCTACCTGCAGCATCGTTTGGGACGAGGCATGCACTCCGGCCATAAGCTCTTCCGCCTCTTTGGCCTGTTGCTCTAGCTGCCAAGCCGAATCTCTGCATGTTCTCGCTTCCTGCGACACCACTTCTCCTTCTGCGGCGGTTTTTCCCAGTGCGTCTCGAGCCTGCCCCACTGCAGCCGCTACCTTAGCCGCAGCCATCTGCGACTGTTGCACGAAGTGACGGACATCTTTTATCAATGCATTGACGGACTCAGCTATCGGGAGCAACTTATGGTAAAAAGATACCGGCAAATTCCGCCCCCACTCTCCTCGGAGAAGTTTTTTGATGAACTGATTCAACGCTTCAACTTCTTTATTAACTCTTGCAAAATTCCACATAACAACCGCCTCCTTCGCTTATAAAACACAGAAAAGCCGCCACCCCTCCCGGGGTAGCGGCTACATTGCCTCTAAAATCATGGCTGGCTTTGCAGCGCATGTTTTATGAATACAATTATAAGCGGCCTATGGCAGCTTGGCAAGCCAAAGTGTTATGTTATACCCGTATACACAAGGCGCGACGTTCTTGTTCTTGGCGCTCCAGCTTGCGCGCCAATTGAACCGCCCGCTGTGCTAAAAGCAGCGTAGGATCCACCGTTTTAAAATCCCCTTGCACCTTGGCAAAAAGCAAAGGAATTTCCGTACAGCCGGCAATAAATGCTTTCACGCCTTTACTGCGATAGCGCTCCATGATCGCTCTTATCTGTTCTAAACAGGGGCTGCCCTTGAGCTGTCCTCCTTTCACCTCGGCAATTGCCTGGGAAATAAGATTTTGTTCTTCCGGCTGCGGCGTCAAAAAGGCTAATCCTTTTTGACTCAAGCGTTGTTGATACAGTCCGGTGCGAATCGTCGCTTCCGTAGCGAATAACATGATTTCCTGCGCCTCATACTTTTGACTTTGCAACAAATGCTCCGCTACCGTATCAATAATATGCAATACCGGTATGGTTACCGCCTTTTGCACCGCTGCAAACCAAAAATGCGCCGTATTACAGGGAATCACTATAAAATCAGCCCCTGAACGTTCCAATAATTTCGCTGACCGCACCAACTCCGCCTCCGGGCTGAGCGTACCATGCAAAATAGCGTCAATGCGTGAAGGAATATGCGGATTGTTATAAATCAAAATGGAAAGATGTTCCTGATCGGTCTGCGCTTTTGTGTTTTCAATCATCTTCACAAACAAATCCGCTGTCGCCATGGGACCCATGCCCCCAAGTACTCCAATCATAGCCATAGATTCCGCCTCCTTTTTGCGTCTCTTTGCTTTTAGCTTACACAAAAAGAAAAGCCCTGAAAAATCAGCGCTTTTTATGCCATCCATCATTTATTTTTATAAGCATCCATACTATTAAGAAGAGCCCGTAAGCTTTCTTCGGCTGAGGAATTTTTACTCAATTGCCAAAGCAACGCTTGCATAGCTGCCGTAAAGTTCTGTCTGACACGATGCACTAGAAAAATCTTCATTTGCAAAACCGGCCCCTCGGCCAAACGAAGTTTTCCCTGTTGCAACTCCTCCTGCACCAACGTTTTGGGCAGATAAGCCGCCCCTAAGCCGTTCAATACCGCCCGTTTCACCGCCTCGGAATCGCTGTACTCAGCCACTGTGTGATACGGCCGACTCCCTCGTGCCAACTCCCATTGGGCTCTGAAATCACTGCCTTGCTTAAAATTAACCAATGGCAATATTTCTCCGTTTTTCCAAGGGCAGTCCTGACTAATGACCCAAAGAATATCTTCTTCCCAAACAGCATGCTCCTTCAACCGCCGCAGATAATTACGTCCGTGAATCAGTCCCAAATCAAATTGGCCGTCTTCTACTCCCTGCAGCACATTTTTGGTATTAGAGCACACTTCCACACTGACAATGAGTTGAGGCATTTGCTCTTGCAGCCGCCGTAACACCTCCGGCAAAAAATAATTAATCAGTTGCGTTGATACGCCTAGCGCCAAAGACTCTCGATTTTCAGCATACAAAGCCATTTCTTCCTTTGCCTGCTCCCATTGCAGCAAGATGCTCTCCGCATGCGCTACCAATCGCTGTCCTGCTTCGGTTAGTAGCAGGCGCTTGCCTTTGCGCGTAAACAGCCGAGCCCCTAACGCACTTTCCAAATTATGAATTTGCGCCGTTATAGCCGGTTGCGTAAAATTCAAGCGTTCCGCCGCCTGGGTAATATTCAGCAACCGAGCTACCAGCAAAAAGGTCTTCAGCAATCGTAATTCCATCCGCTCACCGCCGCTCAATCTTTCTCTTCTCATTGTAGCCGCCACAGCAAACTCTGGCAACGCTTCGCCCTAAGCTTTAAGAAAAACCGCAAAAGGGACGTACGAAAAATTCTACAGGAGTAGATGGAGTAAAGGGAGGGCGCGCCAGAGGGCAACGAAGCACAATACAGAACAAAAAAACAGGCCCGCATTCCGAAAAATGCAGACCTGTTTATTATAAAGCCTAATTAGATAACGCCTTCTAAGTGTAGCATGAACTGCGCAATGGCGGTGGAAAAAACGAAAGTACCTGTATAAACAGCCAAAGCAACTATAATGATACGCCAAGACATCTTTTTGAAAATTTCCAAGTCCTTGCCGACGCCCAAGCCTGCATACGCTAAAATAGGCGTACAGAGAGCTAAAAAGTCAATTTTCCCGGTATAGAGAGTTACGTCTTTCGCCACTGGCGAAAGCTGCGAAGTCGAAAGAAGCGCAACTAAGGATACCCAGAAAACCATCGGCAATTTTCCAGGCACCACTTTGGCCAAAATCATGCCTGCTACTGTAATCACCAGCAAAATAGCATATCCAATCAAAGATTCCGTGAATGGCTGTTGATAACCAATCATGTTACCTACAACCGTAATCAGACCGAATAGAACCATAACGGCAACTGTTTCTTGCAAACGCATCATGAAGACTTTCCTCCCTTCGGAGACAAAATAGGCGACAAAACGCGATAGAGATAGTTTGTCACCGGCAAGGAAATGAAGAGACAGAAGTAAATGCCCACAATGGTCGTCAATAAGTTAGCGGCGCCAGCATACATCAAAATTTCATTCGCCACTTCCGGATGTACTGCTTTTAGAGCCCCCGACGCAGCCGCCATCATACTTCCAGAGCCAACGCCTGCGCCCATAGCGAGAGCAAAGGGATGGAACACCTTCAATGCAGCCAAATAGCCCGCTAAAAGCCCCAGCCAAACTGCCCCGAAGACGGTACCGCAAATGTACACAGACATAACGCCGCGGCCTTCCGGTGAATCCAGACCGTATTTTTCGGCAATAATGGCGATATTCGGTTCCCGGTCAATGGAAAACGTAGCGCCTACGGCCTCACGCCCCAAACCGAGGAACAAAGCCAAGGGCAATCCCAGCACTACGGTCCCCAAGAAATGACCCAATTCTTGAATGGACAAAGTCCAACCGGATTGAGCCAGTTTCGCCACAGAAGGTCCAATAATAACCCCTAGTTTGGTAACCAACAGTAAGGTTACAACCGTCAGTACCTGCGAAGCTACGCCCATTTCCGGCAATTTCATGACTTTCAGTTTGGGCCAACTGATAAACGCGCCTAGAATCATAGCATATAACATAGGTAAAAATAAGAGCACCCCTGGTCCCAGAGGAATTTTGTGCGTACCGATGCCCTCGCAGACCATAACGAGAAGCAGCGCCAACGCATGCACTTTCCAAGACGTTAAAACCTTCAAGATTTTCCGCCCCCTTTCACGTATTGCAGATTATGGTATCATTATCTATTTAACGCGTCAAACTGAGAAAGAAAGAAAATACATCTATTTCTCCTTTTCTTGTTTGTTATTCGCTAATAACCACCTTTTTTCGCCGCTTGTTCTCCTTGCATAGGAGCCTTATACTTAAGGAGTATTAATTACGTTTACTTCTTTTAACAAGATATGAAAAGAAATCCAGATGCAACATAAGGAGTGTTCACTATGACTAAAAACGAATGCAAACAACGAGTCAACGCCGCCATCCAGGCGCATAAGGAGGAAATATTCGCCCTAGCTGATTCGGTCTTCTCCGAGCCGGAATTAGGCTTTAAAGAAACTAAAACGGCCGCTAAAATTGCCGCTTTATTTGCAAAACACAGCATTCCGTCCGAACAAGGTTTGGCTCTAACCGGAGTTAAAGGACGCCTCAAGGGCCGCACCAGCGGACGCACCATTGCCGTACTTGGCGAGTTGGATGCGGTTATCTGCCATGAACATCCGGCTGCCTGTGCGGAAACCGGCGCTGCTCACGCCTGCGGCCATCATGCACAGCTTGCAGCCATGGCCGCTTGCGCCATCGGTTTAGCCGAGTCTGGAGTCATGCAGGAATTAGACGGCGATGTAGTCCCTTTTGCCGTACCTGCCGAAGAATACGTAGAAATTGAATACCGCAACCGCCTGCGAACTGAAGGAAAGCTAGGCTTTCTGGCTGGTAAAGCCGAATTGATCCGCATTGGCGCTTTTGATGATATCGACATGTCCATGATGATGCATCTCTCCACGACCGGCGAAGGAAATCGCCTTGTTCAGGTAGGCGGTACCAGTAACGGCTTCATCGGCAAGCTCATCCGCTATAAAGGACGCGAAGCCCATGCCGCCGGGGCTCCTCACGAAGGGGTAAACGCCCTTAATGCAGCCATGCTGGCCATGATGGCCGTTCATGCCCAAAGGGAAACCTTCCGTGACGAAGACCATGTACGCTTTCATCCGATCATCACCAAAGGCGGCGACTTAGTGAATGTCGTGCCCTCGGACGTTCGCCTGGAAAGTTATGTCCGTGCTCGCACCGTTCCCGCCATTATCGACGCCAACGTTAAAATTGACCGCGCCTTACAAGCCGGAGCCTTAGCCATCGGCGCCGACGTGGAAATCACCGACTTGCCCGGCTACTTGCCACTAAGCAATGACGCTTCCTTCAGCGCCTTACTCCGAGAAAATGCCGCCGCTTTGGTCGGCGCCGACATGGTAGCGGAACTGGATCATCACGCAGCCAGCACCGATATGGGAGACCTTTCTCATATTATGCCTGTTACTCACCCCTGGATCGGCGGCGTTCGCGGTAACGCTCACACCCGGGATTTCTGCGTCTCCGATCCGGATATGGCCTATCTAATCTCCGCACAAGCTATGGCTCATACCATTATTGATTTACTTTACGATCATGCAGCCACAGCAGAAACGATTCTCTCCAACTACACCCCGCCCATGACCCGCGAAAGCTATGTTAAGTTTTGGGAAGACATCGCCGCAAAAAAATAAAGGTCATCACAAAGAAGTGGTCACTTATACTTGATCTTATAAAAATAGCGCTATGGGCTATGCCCATAGCGCTATTTTTTATGTCTCTGTTTGCAAAAAAAGTTCAACCAGCTCCGGATCAAACTGAGTTCCTGCCAAAGACCGTAATTCCTCTATTGCTTCTTCTTTCCTCTTGCCTTCCCGATAACTGCGCGGCCGCTGCATCGCGTCAAACGCGTCAACAATTGCAATCATCCGGCTTAACAAAGGAATATCCGCTCCTGCAAGACCGTCCGGATAGCCGCTCCCGTCCCAGCATTCATGATGATGCCGAATCGCCTCCGCTAAATCCATCAGGTCCGGCATTTGCTGCGCGATACGTCCGCCAATTTCAGCATGTTTGCGGATTTCTTTCCATTCACTAGGCGAGAGAAGCTCTCGCTTATTTAAAATCTCCATCGGAATAGCAACTTTACCCAAATCATGATAACGCCCTAAGCGCCGCAGGCGTTCAAATTCCGTTTCCTCCATCCCCAGCGCCGCGCCCAATCTCTGCAGTTTTAACGCTACTTCCTCCATGTGCTCTGCTGCGATAGGTTCACTAATGCGCAATGTTTTTTCGAACATTTGCAACATCCCTTGTCGCGTCTGGTTGCGCTGACGGCTCTTCAAGCTGTACATCGCATCATCTGCTTCTCGAAACATAGTCTCCAACGGCAAGGGCGATTCATGCCGCCAAGACCACCCGCATGAGATAAACAAAGGCAACGCCAAAGTCCGTTCATTATGCTCTTGAACAACATGGTCAATGCGCTGCTGCACGCCGGAAACGCCACTCTCTTCCATCTCCGGCAGAAAAGCCACAAATTCATCACCACCGATACGAAACAATAAATCCTGTTCACGCAGACTGCGCCGCAGCACCCAGGCAACTGAACGCAACAAATCGTCTCCTGCTGCATGTCCCAACGTATCATTGACCAATTTTAGACCATCCACGTCACACACAAGTATGCCCAATGGTCCTCTGCCTTCTTTCTTTAGTCGCTCCATTTCAAATTCGAAAAAGAAACGGTTATACAAACCAGTCAATTGATCATGGAAGCTGGCGCGCCGAAGTTTTTGTTCAAATTCTTTACGTTCGCTTACATCGCGCACAATAAACACAACTAAGTCTTGCAATTCTCCCGCCAATTGCTGCACGCTAACTTCTACAAAAAACAGGCTGTCATCACTGCGCCGATGCACTTCTTCAACAACCGGCTTTGTCGAGTTTCTCCGAATCTTATCCCACGCCAAAATTTCCTGGCGCGCGGGATACAAATCATGCAAACTGCTGGTCAACAACTCCTGCCGAGTCTTTCCGTATGCCACTTCTGCCGCTTTATTGACCTCAATTATCTGCTGATCCGAAGTACGTACAAACAAAATAATATCTGTCGCATGCTCCGACAGCAACCGATATTTTTGCAGCAATTGTTCCGCTTCCGTAGAAAGGCGGTGAAATTCCTGCAACAGTTCCATTTGTTCTTGAATCACGCCAGTCATAATATTAAAAGAATCGCAAAGAGAATGTAGTTCTTTAGGCACTAAAGCACCTTCTTGCAACTCCACAGGCTGCGTGTACTCTCCTGCTTGCACCCGTTTTGCCCCTTCTACCAACGCTTGCACCGGCCCTTCCAGGGTTTTGGAAAAGTACCAAATCAAGAAGCCAGATAAAAAAAGTATACCTGTCATCACTAATAATAACCATTGCAAAAACTCATTTATTGGCTTTATCACTACTCTCCAGGGAATTTCGTTAACTACCAGCCACCCGCCTAGTTCTACTTTTTGATAAGCTTGCAGATACTCATCTTCCCCCTGTTGATAACTCCGAATCCCTTCCCCGCTGGTTCGCAATTCTTCAAAAAAATCGCTGTTTTTCCAAGCCGCCACCGGCTCTTTGGCACTAGTCAAAACCAAATTATCACTTGATACCAGATATAACGTTCCTGACATAACTGGCCGGACCTTCTCCATCATAGATAGGACGGAGTCCGCATTCACAACTACAAGCACGGCTCCAACAAACCGCCCCTGGGAGGCTTGGACGGGTTGAGAGAACACAACGACCTGCTTCTCCAAGGCTTGACTGCTCAATAAGCAAGAAACAACCGGCCGCCCTGCCTTCGCCTCCTGAAAACAATGCTGCATCCCTGTGTATAACGGTTGCAGCAGCTTGGTTCCACTAGCAAACTTCTCCAAACCGTCATCGCCAATAAATAAAATTTCTACATCTTCCTGTGAAGAATCCCTTATTGCCAATACTTGTTCTTTAAACAACGCCCAGTTTTGTGTTTGAGCCGCGTTACCAAGAGCCAACTGCGCTGCCAACTCTACGTAATGCTGTTGCCAATTCCTCAAAAACTGGCTTTGAAACACTACTGCTTGTTGTAAATTTCGAACACTGCTTTCACGAAGATGGGCTATTTCATGCCCAATAAATACGACGGTTAGGGCTAGGGAACTGCATAGCAGCAGTATTAAGCTAAACATTCCCACTTGCTGCCTAATGGTTCTTTGCATTCCAAACCTCACAGTTCGCCCTCCCTTCCCATTTTCTCTTATTAGTATAATCTTATATAGAGTACGTTCTTTTTTTTACTGAAAATACCTTCTATACGCCCTATTTTGCGGTACGGCATTTGTGTTTTCCCCTAAAAAAGGTATATAATGGAGCCACACTAAATGAGATTCGTTGCAACTTTACCTGCAACAAAATAGATTGGACAGCATCGGGCATTAACTCTTTGCTGATTTTCGAGGAGGTCGCTATGGCTCGTCAACTATCCCTACCCATCAATCGGCAACCGCTCAGCGAGCAGGTTTACCATCAAATTAAAAAACTAATTCTCACTGGGCAATTAGAGCAAGGAACTCGCCTAACTGAAAAAACCCTAGCCCAAGACCTAGGTATCAGTCCCACTCCAGTACGCGAGTCGTTACGCCGTTTATACGCCGATGGCTTAGTGGAACTGCAGCCTTATAAAGGCGTTATTGTTCGCTCCGTTAAACCCGAAGAGGTATTAGAAGCCTTTGCCTGTCGGGAAGCCTTGGAAGGATTAGCCGGCTCTTTAGCAGCAAAAACGATTGATGCCGAGGGTATTGAACGACTTCGCGACATACTAGCTCGAACGCTGCAAGAAGAATCCCGCGATGCACTTGTTAAGTTAAACGAAGAATTTCACCAGGTGATTCTGGAATACGCTCAGAATCGGCGGCTCACTCTTTTACTGGATACGTTGCAGGACATCATTCGCTTCCGACGTCAATTGGCCGCCTATAACCCAGAATATAAAGGTTCAATTTATCGCCAGCATAGCGCTATTGCTGATGCTTTGGAGAAAAAAGACAGCGAAAAAGCATCCTGTCTTTTGCAAGAGCACATTCAAGACAGCGCCGCTTCTTTTGCCCAAGAAATCCACGGCAATAAAAAATCCAGCAACTAAACAACACTTTTCAAAGCACGCCTTTAAGGCGTGCTTTTTTTAATTTATATAATTGTAGACTGTATTCATTCTATTCTTTTAAAGGAAATTTTCAAACTCTATAGAAATAAGTTAGTGAAAGAACGAACTACGAAGAGTAGTCCGAAAAAAGGAGAGATAACTATGAGCAACACAACCCATTGCACTTGCGGACATGAACTTCGTTTCTGGCTGGTAGCTGATATTGAGCAGGTCCCTACCCGCTACATTTGGGAAGCCTATTGCCCTCATTGCAAAAAAGAAGAAAGCACGCTTTTAGCCGCACAGTGCGCTGCCGAAGCGGAAAAACTACTTAGAGAATCTAATTTACAGCCAAACTGCTAATTCTAGTTAGAAGTACCCCACATAAAAAACGAGCCTCCAATGAGGCTCGTTTTTTATGTGGGGTACTTCAGTTAGATCTTTGTTTTACTGAAGTCCATGGGCAATGCGTTTTACCGCCCGTCTCTCCACCTCTTCCGGATCCACTTTCACTCTCGCTACGCCAGTTTCCATGGCCGCCTTAGCCACCGCTTTAGCTACCGCAGGCGCTACCCGTTTATCAAAAGCATTAGGAACCACATAATCTTCCCGCAGCTCTTCCTCTTTAACCAAATCCGCAATCGCATAGACAGCAGCCAATTTCATCTCATCGTTAATGCGACGAGCACGCACGTCAATGGCGCCGCGGAAAATGCCAGGAAAAACGCTAACATTATTTACTTGGTTCGGCGCATCCGAACGCCCCGTACCAGCTACTTTAACACCGGCAGCTTTCGCTTCTTCATAACCAATCTCCGGCTGCGGATTGCATAAAGAGAATACAATCGCATCCTTCGCCATTTTCGCGATCAATTCCGGCGTGAATGCGCCAGGCGCCGATACGCCGATCAACACATCCGCCCCCTCAATGACCTCCTCCAATTTTCCTTGACGACATTCTTTATTGGTTCGACCTAAAAGGGTCTCCTGCATGGAATCCACCCTGGTTTTATCCATACCTTGATACATAGCGCCTTTTGAATTCAACATCGTTACATCTGTTGCCCCTGCTTGCAATAGCAGACGGACAATCGCCGTTCCCGCCGCTCCAGCGCCATTAACCAACACGCGAACTTTCGCCATTTCCTTGCCTACTAAGCGCAACGCGCCGACAACCGCGGAGACTGCGGCAATCGCAGTACCATGCTGATCATCGTGAAATACAGGAATGTCCATCATTTCCTGCAAACGCGCTTCCACTTCATAGCATTTGGGCGATTCGATATCTTCTAAATTAATACCTGCAAAAGAAGGCTCTAAATATTTGACGGTCTGCACCAAATGCTCCGTATCGGTCGTACCCAAACAAACAGGCACGGCATCCACGTCTCCAAATACCTTATACAAGACCGCTTTTCCTTCCATGACCGGCAGCGCCGCTTCCGGACCGATATTACCAAGGCCCAGCACCCGAGTTCCGTCGCTGACAACCGCCACCATATTCCCTCTACAGGTGTACTCAAACGATAAATCTTTATCGCCGTTGATTTCCTTGCAGGGCTCCGCCACTCCGGGAGTATAGGCCAAGCTCAGATCATAACCATCTTTCAATTCTACTTTATTGGTCATTTCCAATTTACCATTATTTTCACGATGGAAAAGCAAAGCTTCTTCTCTCAAACCCATATTGTTTCCTCCTTGTTTTTGCACACCGTATCTTGTATACGGAAATACTTTAAAAAAACACGTTGCATCGCTGCATCGTGTTTTCAGTATACGCCTCATTTTAAAATAAAACAACCTTATTTATCTGAATTTTTGAAAAACATCCTCTATTCTATAGAGTGTAGAATCGTCATCTCACTCTCCCCGATGCCGCCACCGCAATAATAGCGCCGACGCCAAGGCAGTCAACGGAATGGCCCAAATCAAACCGACGCTGCCTGTCATCGCCCGAGCAAATTCTGTAACTACACCGTTAAAATTGATTACCTTTTCTACCACCAGCTTAGGCTGCGCCGCCACGACCAACAGCAGCGGCAGCCCCGTTCCCAAATAGGCCAAAATTAAGGTATTCGACATAGCGCCCATAATATCCTTACCCACATTCATACCGCTCTTAAACAACTCTTTCCAGGAAAGGTCGGGACAAGCCTTATCCATTTCCCACTGTGCCGCTGCAATCGAAACGGCCACGTCTATTACAGCCCCCAAGGCGCCGATAATCATGCCGGCAAAAAGAATGCCGTGAATATCAATATGCTTGGCAAAATGCAATTTAAGGGCTACCGCCTCTTCGGTTTCCATGCCTGTCAAATATAACCAATCAATAGCGCCCCAAGACAATAAGGCTGCTACTAGCACACCGCCCAAGGTCCCCAAAAAAGCCGCTAAGGACTTCAAATTCCACCCGCTCACAAACAGCAGGGTAATCGCTCCGGCTACTATGCAAAACCCAACTACCAACAAATAGATATTCACTCCCGGCAGCAATAAGTTCGGAACCAACCAAGCCCAGAGCAAATATAACGTAATGCCAATAACCCCCAATGACTTAACCCCTACCCAGCCTGCTAACAGAACCAGGCTGAGCACAAACAAACCCAACAGCACATACTGAAACAGGCTGCGATCATAATCGCTGATATGATAGCTGCGTTTCCCCTGGAATTCTTCTACCGCTAAAAGCACCTTGTCTCCAGTATGTACTGGGATGTCAAACTGCGTCTGTCCCGAAAACGCATTATACACCTCTACCGTTTTTCCGCTTTCCGGCCCAGAGGTGATCTCCACTTGAACCATTTGGCCTTTTTTCAAAACTAATTTGTTGTTTTCGCCGGTAGGCTGCAAATCCACTGCCTGCCGGACAACCCCATGCTGTAAATCTTCCGTAGGCAGAGCCGGCGCCGCCCAAGCCAGCGTTTGCCAGAACAGGCAGCATAACAATACCGCTCCCAAGCCATACTTTCTCATCACATTTCCTCCTCCAGGGAATCGATAACTCCTTCTTGCAAATCATACTTTCTTCATATCTTCTATCGTATCACAAAAACACCAAAAGAAAACATAACAAATCCGGCAAGATGATAACCATCCTGCCGGATTTGCAAATTAATCAAAACACGTTATTACGACGCAGTAACTCTTTTAGTAAAAGAAGAAGAAGGTTGCCGCCACATTGACAATCAAAGCGCCCGCCATGGGAATGGCTGTCCGTTTCACAACCTCTACCGGCGGCAAATTGGCCATGCCGGACACAACAACAATAACCGCCGTAATGGGCGAAACCGCCCGGGCAATACTAGCGGCAAAATGCATCGGCAACAACATCAGCACTGGAGCCACGGACATTTTAGCCGCAACCACAGGCGTCAAGGAAGCAAATGCAAAGAACGGCGCGTTGCCCGAGCCCATAACTACCGAGGAAATCGCAATAATTCCTACCATGACGATGATCATTCCGGCAGCGCCCATACCGCTGCTTTGAGCGCCGTTAATAATAGCGTCAATAGCGCCAACCGTACGCAAACCATGGGCAAAGGTTTCACCAGCCACAATCAAGGTAACCACATTGGCAAGCTGCATGCCCATACCGTCGAAAAACACTTGAATATCTTGAAATACTTTTTTGCCGTCCCAAGAGCGTAAATACTCAATAACCATGGTCACAAACAAACTGATCAGCATCGCTTTGACGATGTCCATCTTAACGCCTTTAATCAACAAATCACTAAATACCAAAATCAAAATCAAAGGCACTGTAGGCAACACTGCGTAATACAGGGGCGGCAAGGGCTTTTCCTCTTCCTGGCGTGCGCTCGACAACAAAGACGCGCTTTCCGCCGTATGGCCTTCCTTTTTATCCAGCCATTTCTGCACGGAATAATGCAACACCGCTACCACTGCCATGACGCAAAGCGCCACCGGAATCTGATACTGCGTCCAATAGGTCGTAATATCCAACCCCGCCGTTGTGGCGGAAAGAATACTCCCTGTATCCGCCGGACTCCAATCCAAACACATTGTCGTGCCGATTACCGCAGTTGCAGAAACGCGGCTGACTCCTAAGCTGACCAAAATGGGAAACATTGTCACCATCAACAACATGCCTAAACCAGAGGCGCTGTTAATGAACAAACCCAAAAATTGCCCGATAATAAAGGCCGCCGCCAAAACTACATACGGCGCCTTGAGAACGCCTAACGGTTTAATCGCAATTTTTACCAGCACCCGACTAGCGCCAATATGTTCCATATAGCGGGCAAAGCCCCCTACCGCCATAATACTGAGTCCCAGTCCCGCCGCGCGGGAACTGAGCGTTTTACGAATAAACTCAAACATGTCAAACGGAACAAAACCGGTTGCCTCTTTAGCTGGCAAAATAGTTCCTACTCCCAGCATCACCGCTCCAGCCATTAATACCATACCGCCGAAAAACAATACCGGCTGCGGCTTGTACTTCTTGACGATCATATAGCCGACCCAAATGGTCATGACTAATGCCAATAACAATGCCATAATTACCACGTTCAAAAACCTCCTTGCTTATTTGACTATTTCCCTCTGCTTCTTACACGCTTTTTCGGAAATTCGCTGTTCTTGTTAAAATTCCTTCTCAGCTTATTTTTCAGCAAAATCGTTAGTTTTATCAGTTATTCTTGCCTATAAATACATTTTTCAACTATAAACATTCATTCCCTTTCGCTTTTCTCTTTATTTTTTACTTTTCATTTCTTTTAAAAGAACCAGTCTCCTTCAAGAATACAAACGTCTCTTTGTGTTCAAAGTGATTCGTAACTATTTTTTTTACTCTAAAAAAAGAAAACGCTCAGCTAAAAAGCCTGAGCGCTTTCTTCTGGTTCTTCATCAGCCACAATTCCAAAACGTTCTTCTAAAAATGCCAAAAAGCAATCGGTCAGTACCGGATCGAACTGTCCGCCTCGGCACCGAAGAAGTTCTCGCAAACAAGACGGAATCTCTACGGGTTTTCGATAGCAGCGATGAGTAGTCATCGCATCAAAGGTATCGCACAAAGCCAGCATTCGACTATACAAGGGAATTTCTTTGCCCTTCAGTTGGTCTGGATAGCCGCGTCCGTCAAAGCGTTCATGATGATGACGAATAATGTCTGCTACGCATCGCGCTCCCTCTACTTGAAGCAGCAATGTTTCTCCCGCTTCCGCATGCTGACGCATGATTGAAAACTCTTCCTCACTTAAACGCCCTGTTTTCGTCAAGACTTCCGCCGGCACGGAGATTTTCCCCACATCATGCACTAATCCGACCAAGTACGCCAGGGTAATTTCTTCCGAATTCAAACCCATCTGCGTCGCCAAACCGGCCATCAATTCCCCTACATGCTCCGCATGCATTTCCGTATAAGGATCGCAATAATAAATTTGATGACGAAAGGCTTCCATTTTTTCCATATTCACTTGTTCCAACAGCCTTGCATGCGGATTTGCCTGCAAAACTTTTGCCTCTTTCATATAAAAAAGCTGCTCCTCTCAGGAAACCTTGTAAAATCTGGCTGGCGCAAATGGTTTCAGCGCATTAGCTTCGCTTCGGAAGAACTTCCAACCAGTAGCCATCCGGGTCTTGAATAAAATAGATCCCCATTTCTTTGTTTTCATAACAAATACAGCCCATTTCCGTATGTAACGCATGAGCCGCTTCAAAGTCATCGGCTTCAAAGGCCAAATGAATTTCGTTGTCGCCCAAATTATACGGTTCCGTACGGTCTTTCAACCAAGTAAGCTCCAGTAAATGCGGCGTTTGACCGCCATCTCCTAAGTATACCAAAATAAATCCCGGCCGCTCCTTGCGTCGGCTTTCCTTTAATCCCAACGCTTTCTGGTAAAACGCCATACTGCGTTCCAAGTCTAGCACATTAATATTATTGTGTAGAAATTTAAAATTCATGATCCTTCCTCCTACTTCTTACTCTTCCGCTAATTTATTGGCCAGGCCGTCCAATTCTTGGGCTACCGTCAATGCTTCCTGCACCGCCTCCGCAATACCGGATACCGCCTGAGCCACTTGCGCTAAATTGCCGCTAATTCGCTGAATTTCCTCATAAGTTCTGTCGCTGTCGGTTGCGACGGCTTTCAAAATCCCGTCAATCTTTTGAATGGACTCGGAGCTGCTAGTAGCCAATTTGCGTATCTCCTCAGCTACCACGCCAAAGCCTCTCCCTGCTTCGCCAACGCGAGCCGCTTCAATAGCAGCGTTCAAGCCCAATAAATTCGTCTGTCCGGCCACATTGCGAATCAATGCCAATACTTGTCCTGTATCCTGGGTTCGCTTCTGCGATTCCTGCGACATTTCCGCCAAGCCGCGCGTTACGGCCGCCATCTCCTGGGTCTGCGCCGTTACCTCTTCGCTGGTACTGGCTAAAAGATTAATGTTATCCATCAATTTATTTGCCATATCCTTCAATGCATCCTGCCGAGCTACGGCAGTCTGAAAAGAAATTGCTCCTATCACCCGTCCATCTTCTTTCACAGGCAAAGCTGTAGCAATGAATGGAATTCCCCATATATCTTTATCCTGCCGCCTAGCAATACGTTTTTGCTGCCGAATCGCGTCCATTAGTACCATGCCCTCGCGCAGCGGAGCTCCTGTTGGAACTTTCAAATCCAACGTCCGCCCAGGGTTATAATAAATAACTTTTTCGCAATCACTAACGCTTAGTCCCACATCCGTATCAGCCATTGCCTCCCTGATTGTTGGCAACAATGCAACCAGCTTCTCCAATGTATCCGCCATTTTATCCTGCACCTTCCTGGCCAGTCAGGGCCCTTATTCTCCTTTTCTTCCTATTCGCATTGTTCTCGCTAATTTCCTGCTGTCTTGAAACAGGAAATGCCGGAAAAACCATTATCTTTGCCAACCTTCGTATAGCAACCTCTCCGTTTATTATTACGGAGAAGGATTTTTGCAAACGAATGAGAACTCTTATTAAAACACTCTTTTAAAAGAAAGAAGGCGACAACCATGTATGACGTTTGTATCATCGGCGCCGGTGTCGTCGGCGCTAATATCGCCAGAGAATTATCTCGCTATCAACTCAACCTCTGTGTTCTAGATCGTGAAGACGATGTCAGTTGCGGTTGTTCCAAAGCCAACAGCGGCATCGTACATGGAGGGTATTCTGACAAACCAGGCACACTAAAAGCGGAGCTTTGCGTAAAAGGAAATCGCATGTACTCTCAGCTGGATGCGGAACTGCATTTTGGATACCGGGAAATCGGCTCTTATGTGCTGGCCTTTGATCAGGAAAGCTTAGCAACGCTGCAACGCCTCTACGAGCAGGGCCAGCAGAACGGCGTCGGCGGTTTGGAACTAATTGACGGCGAAGAAATGCGCCGGCGTGAACCTCATGTCAGTTCCGAAGTAACTGGTGCGCTATACTGCGCTCAAGCCGGCGTCACTTCTCCTTACGAATTTGTTATTGCGTTAATGGAAAACGCCGTAGCGAATGGCGTAGAACTCAAACTTAGCCACGAAGTACAGCAACTGGAAAAGCGAGCCGATCATTTCCTTGTTACTACTTCCCAAGGAACACTAACCTCGCGTTATGTAATCAATGCTGCGGGCGCCCACAGTGACCGTATTGCCGCGATGGCAGGCTTAGACGGCTACCATATCACTCCCCGCCGCGGCCAATACCTTCTCTTATCCAAATCTCAAAACTATTTAGCAAAATCCGTTATTTTTCAAGTTCCCACCGTCCTAGGCAAAGGCATCCTGGTAACCCCTACGTACCACGGTAACCTCATGCTAGGTCCAAACGCCGAAGAAATCGATGACAAGGACGATGTCAGTACCGATGAGGAAACTCTTCGCTTCATCGCTCAAACAGCCCGCCTGTCAGTTCCCGGCTTTGATATGAGCCAGGCCTTGACATCCTTTGCCGGTAACCGCCCCGTATCGAATCAGAAAGACTGGGTTATTGATGAATCGCGCCTGCCCGGTCTAATCAACCTCATCGGCATTGATTCTCCTGGGCTGACCTCTTCCCCCGCCATCGCCTTGAAGGTAGTTTCGCTTCTCCAAGATAGTGGACTCCAGCTAGA
Source organism: Anaeromusa acidaminophila DSM 3853 (assembly GCF_000374545.1). NCBI lineage: Bacteria > Bacillati > Bacillota > Negativicutes > Selenomonadales > Sporomusaceae > Anaeromusa > Anaeromusa burkinensis. The sequence continues at coordinate 69,544 of NZ_KB894595.1, read as the reverse complement.
AGCAAAGCCCAACTTCCAGGCGCACCGCGCACCGATCATCCGCCCCAAAAACAAAGACTTCAAGGGAACTACGACCCATACAGATCCTGAGCTTCATCTCATCTGTCGCTGTGAGAAGGTCACTGAAGCGGAAGTCCTGGATTGCTTCCATCGCGGCCTTCCGGTTCTCTCTGTCGATGCCGTTAAACGCCGTACCCGCGCGGGCATGGGCTTATGCCAAGGAACCTTCTGCGGCCCCAGAGTCCGCGCATTGCTCGCGCAGGAGTTGCAAATGAATCCAGAAGATATTCCCCAACGCGGCCATTCTTCGACCTTAGCGGAACGAGCTCGCAAAACACAGTTGAAGAAATTATAAGGAGTTTTATTCATGAATCGTCGTTCCATTGCTTGGCTAACTAGCGGCCATTTTTTCACAGACCTCAACCAAGGGGCCTTACCAGCGCTACTGCCGTTTCTCATGACGGAACACCAACTCAGTTACGCCGCAGCAGCTGGGTTAATGTTCGCTAATAGCTTGACTTCCTCAATTATTCAACCGCTTTTCGGATTTTATGCGGACCGTCTGGACAGGCCCCGACTCATGCCGTGGGCCGTTCTCTTAGCGGGTCTAGGCTTAGCGCTCCTAGGTTGGTTGGAATCTTACCTTGCCATGTTCCTCGCAGTGGCCATAAGCGGCATCGGAGTAGCCGCCTTCCATCCAGAAGCGGCGCGCTTAGCCAATTTAGCCGCCGGCGACAAAAAAGCTACAGGCATTGGTCTTTTCGGAATCGGCGGCAACGCTGGCTTCGCCGTAGGTCCTTTGCTTGGAACCTTTTTAGTCCTGGCTGGCGGCTTAAAAAACACTGCATTTTTTTTACTTCCGGCTATCTGCATCTGTTTTTTTCTTCAACAGCGAATGCGCCACTTTGGCGCCCTAACCCCAAAAGTCACCGCTACCTCTGTGCAAGCCGAACCGGATAACTGGCCTGCCTTCGGCCGGTTGTCTATTGTTGTTATTTGCCGTTCGATTCTCTTTGCCGGCCTCAATACATTTATTCCGCTTTACTGGATTCATGTGCTGCTACAAAGCCATACCACAGGCAGCAGCGCCTTGACCGTCCTCTTTAGCGTCGGGGTAATCGGCACTTTCTTTGGCGGCCGTTGGGCGGATCGCTATGGTTATCTGCGAGTTATCCGCATAGGCTACTTGCTGCTTATTCCCATTCTCCTGCTTTTTGTTTCTACCGAAGAACCAACTCTAGCCATGATCTTGCTCATTCCCATCGGCATGAGTCTTTTTGCTCCCTACAGTCCTACGGTCGTCCTCGGACAGAAATATTTGCCCCAACGCATGGGCTTTGCCTCTGGCATTACTTTAGGCCTTGCCGTCAGCGTCGGCGGCATAGCGGCTCCAGGGCTGGGATGGCTTGCGGACCAATATGGTCTTTCATTCTCCTTCACCATCTTAACCATATTGCCCGTCATTGCCGCGTTAGCCTCCTATTCACTGCCCAAACCCGCCTCCTAATCACCCAAGATGCTGAAGATGCATTCAAAAAAAGTCCCTCCCGAAGATAGACAGTATATAATACTGTCTATCTTCGGGAGGGACTTTTTTTACAACTCTTTCTATTTCTATAACGCTAAAACACTTCATAACCTCTCTCTTTAAATCCAAATCACAAAAACAAACAATTTACCTATACGAAATATATTTTTATTTAATTTACATTTATTTTCAAACTTCTTTGCAACCTATTGTTTTTCTGTAACTTTACAAGTATACTCAATGTTGTTGCGTTAGTTTTCTTTTTGTATCCAAACAGTAGATGTTTGTTTTCACAATTGCAGTATCTTCTTTTTTCTTCTCCTATCACACTATATCTGTAATTCTCTAAGTTTTATTTATTTTTCTATTTATTTATTTTTATTTGTTATCGTTGACACTTTCTTTTTGTATACACTATCCTGTAAGCAACATAAAAATACTATTTTGTTTTATCTTACTATTACCTGCAACGTTGCTCGCAAGACAGAGGAGGTATCCCGGTGAAAGGCTTTCAAGCACAAGAGCAAACTAGAGTCATAACCATTGACAAGCAGAAATGCAAAGGCTGTGATTCCTGCAAGCAATTTTGTCCTACCCAAGCTATTGACGGAAAATACGGCTCCCAACATCGCATCGACTCGGAAAAATGCATTTTTTGCGGCCAATGCTTAGTTAATTGCCCTTTTGGCGCCCCTCAGGACACCATGGACCCGGTAGATTCTCTCATTGAAAAGTTAAAAGATGAGCGCACAACGGTGGTTGCAACGATTGCGCCCGCCGTACGCGTAGCCATCGGCGAGGAGTTCGGCTTTGAACCAGGATCTTTGCTGACGGAAAAGCTCTATGGAGCGCTCAAAAAGGCCGGTTTTAAAATTCTAGACACCAATTTCACAGCAGATCAAACGATTTTAGAAGAAGGCAGCGAATTAGTAGCCAAAATCCGCCACTACCTGCTAGGAGAACCAGCCGCGCATCACCTCGGTCCCTTGCCTCAATTCACCTCCTGCTGCCCAGCGTGGATACGCTACATAGAATTGAACCATCCCCAACTATTGCCTAATCTCTCCAGCGCTAAATCTCCTATGATGATGGCTGGCGCCCTGGCCAAAACCTACGGAGCTAAAGAAATTTGGAAAACGGCCCCAGAATCGGTTTACGTGGTAGGGGTCATGCCCTGTACGGCGAAAAAGTTTGAAGCGACACGTCCGGAATTTCACAGCGCCGCCTCCTACTGGCGCAAACAAGGACGAGACGCCGATTATCCCGATATCGACACAGTACTCACAACCAGAGACTTAGCTCGCCTGCTCCGCAAGCTAAACATCGATTTCCGTCAAACCGCCGAATTCACCGATGCCGATAATCCCTTGGCTCAATACAGCGGCGCCGGCACTATTTTCGGCAACACCGGCGGCGTCATGGAAGCCGCTTTGCGTTCCGCCTATTACCTTATCACCGGCAAAGAGCTGGCCAATCTAACTTTAACCCCAGTGCGGGGGCTCAACGGAGTCAAGGATGCCTCCATTACCCTGACCGATGCGAAAACAGGCAAGGAAATCACCCTGCGCATAGCGGTAGTTCATGGTTTAAAGGAAAACATTGAACCTCTTTTGGCGCAGGTAGAGGCGGGTAATTCCCCCTATCATTTCATTGAAGTGATGAATTGCCCTGGCGGCTGCATTAACGGCGGCGGCCAGCCGATCTATCCCATGGGCACGTCGTGGATTGACAAATACAAGCCCATGCTGCCCTGGAATTAAGGAGGATTAAGCTGTGGCCAAATACAGTTATGTTGAAAAAGCCGTAAAAATCACCCGCCGTGAATTTCTCCAGCTTACTGGCGTAGCCGGGGCTGTACTCTGGACAGGGGCCTACATCACTACGGACTTGGTGCAGGACCGCACAAAGTACATAAAAATGCGCACCCTGGGTCTTTACAAAGATGACGCCAAAGCAGCTGTGCGGCAAAGCCATAATAACGCCGCTTTGCAGGATATGTACGCGCGCTTTGCTCAAAAGCCCCTCAGCCCTTTGGCGGAGGATTTATTCCACACCCATTATGTTGATCGTACAAAGTTATCTTGATTTTTAGGAGGTGCTTTTGGTGCAACAGGAACCTCGTATTTTGCGTCATCCCCTAGCGTCCCGAATCTTTCATTGGTCTTTGATTCTCGGTTTTCTCCCAGCAGCCCTGAGCGGCTTTGTGATCTGGTGGAAACCAGCTGGTGAAGACTTCGTCAATCTGGCCATGCGCATTCATATTATCGGCGCTACCATTTTTACAGTCGCCTCTATTCTATTCACGATTTTGGCGACTGACCGCGTCGTAGCCTTCATCCGCCATATTTCCGAATGGACGATGAATGATCTGCGCTGGATGCTTGTCGGCGGCGGCTACATGCATAAAATCGTTTTCAAAAAAGAAATTCCTGTTCCTCCCATGGACAAAATGAACTCCGGCCAAAAAAGCATGGGGGCGCTCATGCTGCACGGCGGCATTTTTCTCATGGTCAGCGGCTGGGTACTATACGCCTTCTTACCGATAACCCCGCGCGAAATCGCTTATTGGCTGGGTTTAGGGCACGAATGGATTGGTTTGCTCTTGGGCGTTTCTACCTTAGCCCATATTGGCTTAGGCATTTACAATCAAGCGGAGTTCAAAGCGATGTTCGGCGACGGCACTATCCCTTTGGCGGTAGCGGAAAAGCACAGCCCCCTCTGGGTGGAACGCCATGTAGAGCCGATCGTCTCCGACGACGCCCCGCAAGAGCAGGCGCTCCAGGAGCAAAGTCTCGGTTAGAATAAGTAAAAAATGCCCTTGGCAGCTTTCAAAGCTGCCAAGGGCATTTTCATTTTATTATGCAGGCTCGCCGCCGATTAAGGCCAGCAGCTCCTGGGTCTTGGCTTCCAGCAGCGTCGCGTCGCCTCTTGTTTCCACGTTGAGACGCAGGACGGGCTCGGTATTGGACATGCGCACATTAAAGCGCCACTTCGCATATTCAATGCTGATGCCGTCTGTATAATCCACTTGAGCTTCGCCAACTGCATAGTTGCTTTCAATACGGCTGATGACTTCCTTCCCGTCCGCCACCCGCCGATTGATTTCACCGCTGCAGGGGAATTTTGCCACTCGTTCCGCCACGAGCGCCGACAGAGGCTTGCCTGTCAGGCACATGCTCTCCACTACCAACAGCCAGGGAATCATACCGCTGTCGCAGTACGCAAAGTCTCTAAAATAGTGATGTGCCGACATTTCGCCGCCATAGACGGCGTCTTCGGCGCGCATGCGCTCTTTGATAAAGGCATGGCCGCTCTTCGAGAGCACCGGCACGCCGCCCAGCGCTTCCGTCATTTCCACCGTGTTCCAGGTCAAGCGGGGATCATGAATGATCTTAGCCCCCGGATTCTTGCGCAAAAAGGCTTCCGCCAAAAATCCCACCATATAGTAGCCTTCAATAAACGCGCCTGTTTCGTCGAACAAAAAGCAGCGGTCAAAATCGCCGTCCCAGGCCACGCCCAAATCCGCCTTATGCTCCCGCACTACCGCCGCCGTGGCCTCGCGATTTTCTATCAACAGAGGATTGGGGATACCATTAGGAAAATTGCCGTCCGGACGATGATTTACCTTGATGAACTGCAGAGGCAGCCACGTCTCCAGCGCGTCCAAAATCGGTCCGGCACAGCCGTTGCCTGCATTCACCACCACTTTGAGCGGTTTCAGCTTCATGCGGTTGATATAAGTCAGAAGGTGCCTAATATAGGACTCCATAATCAGCCTGGGCATAATAAAGCCTTTACTTTTCCCCGGCTCCACTTCATGCTTCCATTCTTCTTCCACCGCACGCTGGGCAATCTCTTTAAGCCCTGTATCGCCGGAAATGGGACGCGACTCTTTGCGCACCAGTTTCAAACCATTATAGTCCATCGGATTATGACTGGCGGTTACCATGATGCCGCCGTCCGCTTTTAGATGGGATGTCGCAAAATAAACCATTTCCGTACCGCATAAGCCAATATTCATAACTTCGCAGCCGCCGTCGCTGAGCCCCTCACTAAGCGCTATAGTGAGTTTTTCACTGGACAGGCGCACATCGCGCCCTACTACCACTTTTTCCGCCGCATACATTTGTGCAAAAACTCGGCCGACACGGTATGCCAGCTCCTCATTCAATTCCTCCGGCACCCGTCCCCGGATGTCATACGCTTTAAAGGCTGCCTTAGTCAAATTCATGCCTAATCCTCCTTTTTTATAGTTAGCCTTATTCAGGCTCTGCCGTAAACGTCTTCGAAACGGACGATGTCATCCTCGCCCAAGTAACTGCCGTTCTGTACTTCAATAATTGCCAGCGGGATCCTCCCGGGATTCTCCAAACGATGTTTGGTGCTTTGAGGCACAAAAATACTTTCATTTTCATGCACCATGCGTACCTCATCGCCCACAGTAACCTTGGCGGTTCCTCCTGTAACAATCCAATGCTCGCTGCGATGGTAATGCATTTGCAAACTCAGGCAGCCGCCGGGATTGACTACAATGCGCTTCATTTTATATCCAGGACCTTCCCCCAGCACGCTATAGCTCCCCCAAGGACGATACACTGTGGTATGTTCCTCCGCTTCCTTGCGGCCCAAGCTTTTCAGCTCCGCCACTAAGTCTTTTACCTTTTGCGACTCGCCCTTGCCTGCCACCAAAATCACATCGTCGGTTTCCACGACCAACACGTCCTCCAGGCCAATCCCGGCAATCAGACGGCTGCGTCCTAAAAGCAGCGAATTTTTACAATCCAGCGCCATACAGTCTCCGGCTATGGCGTTGCCGTCGCCGTCTTTCGGAAGCACATCGTAAATCGCATCCCAGGAGCCAATATCATTCCAATAGCCGCCAAACGGAATGGTCAGCACCTGCGTTGATTTCTCCGCTACGGCATAGTCAATAGAGATATCCGGCATCTCTGCAAAGCGTTCACGCAGCGACTCAAGATCAAGCGCTAAAAGCTCGGCAATATCCGGCTGATGCGCTGCAAGCTCTTGCCGCATCGTACCCATCGAAAAGGCAAACATGCCGGAGTTCCAATAGTAATTTCCTGCTTCCAGATACTCCTGCGCCGTTTTTTCATCCGGTTTTTCTTTGAAGGATTCTACACGAAAACCGCCGTCGCAAGGCGTACCCGCCTGAATATAGCCATAGCCGGTTTCCGCCTTGGCCGGTCGAACGCCAAAGGTTACCAGGTGACCCAGTTTGGCCGCCTTCACACCCTCCTTCGCCGCCTGCTGAAACGACTCCGGCGGGCGAATAATATGATCCGCAGGACAAACAAGCAACACTTCATCGTCTCCGGCGTTCAACTCTTCCCGGCAATAGGCCATCGCCAGCGCGATTGCCGGCGCGGTATTGCGAGGCACTGGTTCAGTCACAATGTGAGCCTTAGGCGCGCCGCAGATGGCCAATTCCGTTTTAACATGATGCAGTTGTTCTTGATTGGTCACTACCAAAATGTCTTCCTGCTTAACAATCCCCTTTAGCCTTCCGACAGCTTGGCACAGCAAGGATTGGTCCGTGCCCAACGATAAAAATTGTTTGGGCATGGTTTTGCGGGATAACGGAAACAGCCGAGTCCCGCCGCCACCAGCTAGAATTACCATTTTCATATAACAAGAAGTCTCCTTCCAACCTTGTCCAATAGTTGTACACGAATTTATTCTTTTCTGCGCCAACCGCCGTAATTCCTTCCCACTAAGAAAAACCGCTGCGTGGTCCTCGTGAGAGACGTAACTATGAAAAAAAGAAGGGACTGTGCCGAAACTAAGTTTCAACACAGCCCTTCTCTTTATGGGAAGATTATTCTCGCTCTATAAGCGTCGCTACGCCTTGTTTCTCGGATTAAACCTCAAAGCGCCTGCACAAACAAACTCATCGTCCCGCCGCACACCATGCCTTCATCAGCCGCCACGGCATTCAGCATCTCTATCGTATATACATGCGATTTCCCGGTCTGCAACGCCAAAAGCGCCTGCTGTTTCGCCTCAGCTTCGGTACAGCCGCCGCCAATAGTTCCTTGCACGGCGCCATCGGGCAACACCAGCATCTGACTACCGGCCTTGCGAGGCGTTGAACCTTTGGTTTCGATAATTGTCACCAAAGCGACCGCTTGTCCTCTTTTTTGAAACTCACAAATTTTTTTCAGCAGCGTTGCGTCCATGCCAAACCTCCTGTGCCAAGCGCAGCGGCTGAGCGTTTTTCTTTTGTAAGACCCCCAAAATTTCCGCCGCAATGCTAAGTGCGATTTCCCCAGGCGTTTGCGCTCCCAAGTCCAAGCCGATCGGCGCCTGAATCCTCGCCAGCCACTTCTCTGAGACGCCTTCGTCCGCCAATTGCCGAAAGAGAGCCGCTACACGACGGCGGCTGCCCAGCATGCCCATATAAGCAGGCGTCGTTCCCTTCAAAAGCTGCAAACACAAAAGATCATGCTGGTGTCCTCGCGTAGCCAGAACTACAGCGGTTTGCGCATCAATACGCTCCGCCAGTTGCATCGTTGCCTTGGCAAAATCCTGGCACATGATTTCCGTTCCAGCGGGGAACCAGGCCGACGTGGCAAACTCCGGGCGGTCATCGACAACAATCAGCTCAAAATCTAATAGGCTCAGCATCTGCGCCAAAGCCCGGCTGATGTGACCGGCGCCGAAAATAATCGCCTTGCGAGCCGGCAGCAAACGGTCCCAGAAAATCTGACCACAGCCGCCTGCATCATGCTCCAGACGCAACAATTTCGGCCCCTGCCAGCTTTGTTCTCGAATATACGCTACTGCTTTTTCTGTAAAGTCTTGGCCCCAAAGAACTCCGTCTTGTCGGCCATCTTGATGCAATAGCAGCATTTGCCCCACAGCCGCATCTTCCGGACAAGCCACTAACGTTAACACATCAATCACTTCGCCATTTTGCGCCGCTCGGGCCAAAATTTCATAACAACCCATCGTTTTTCCCCAAATATAACAACGCTTCCACTACACCGCCGCCCACAGCGCGGGCTTTGTCGGAAATGCTAAAACAATGCTCCCTCCGACAGCGCGGGTCGACATCCGCTACCTTCATGCCTGCGTCAACCTGCAGTCCCTCATGCAGCAAGCCGCGCAGCACTCCGGCAATTTGAGTACAAACCGGCTCTTCCCCCGCATAGGCTACCGCTTCCCCTACACACACCGTATCGCCAATCGCCCGTACGCAGCGAAACAGTCCCGCCGCGGGCGCGCGTAGTACCCGTTCCTGCGTATAACCGCCAATCGCTCCTGGAACGCCTGTATTGGGAGCGGCCGCCCCCTTCAGGATCACTCTGCCCAAATCATGGCCTCGGTTTGTTTCAACTACAACATGCACATCCTGCTGCGCGGTGAACCCTGGACCTACGCCGACGACAAGTTCCGCCTGCTCTCTATAGGTACCAGTATTTCGTTTTGCCAGGGTCGCATCCACCAACGCCCAAGGACGCAAATCGCGCCATAACGTCCCTTCCGCATCGACTACCACTGGAATAATGCCTCTTTCAATTGCCGCCGCAGCCTCTGCGGCGCTGCTCAAGACAGCCTCTACGCCCTCTACCTTGCAGCGCCCTTGATATACGGCTTCTGCAAAGGCTACGGTATGCCTAATAACAGTAGGCTGAGGCAATTCACTAATTACCACGCTAAATCCGCAGCGAAACAGGCGATGCGTAATGCCGCTGGCCAAGTCGCCGCCGCCTTTTACCAATACTAAATTTCCCATTGTTTATCTCCTGAAAAATAAGAGGCTGCTCCTTTGGCAGGAACAACCTCCTTTAGTTCAAATGTACAAGATTGATTGTATTATATAGCATTCTTGGTTTCTTTTCAACAAAGCAAGGTTCTCGCTATTTCGCGACAGCCGTTTCCGTCTCTTCCGGCAATTCCATTTGCTCCGACTTGTGGGCCCAATACCCTGCCAATAGGCTGCCGCTAATAAACTGCCAAATGCTGCAGATCGCCGCCGGCAGTGCCGCCATGGGATCCAGATGCGCTAAGGCCAACGCGACAGTTAACCCCGAATTTTCCATGCCAATTTCAAAAGATACCGCCCGGGACTTTTCTTCAGGCATTCCTAAAGACCGTGCCGAACCATAGCCCAGCAGTAATCCCAAGCCATTGTGCAGCACCACCGCTACGCAAAGGATCAAGGCCATCGTCGCCATTTTAGCAGCATTCAGCGCCACTACTGAAGAAAGAATAGTAATAATGCAAACCACTGACAGCACAGGCACAATTTTGCTGATTTTTTCCACTTGCTTGGGTGCTGCCATATGCAGCAATACGCCGGCCGTTACCGGAATCAGCACCATCTTCACAATATCCCAAAGCAACGCTTCCGTATCAATGGGAATCATGGCGCCCGCCAGGAGCAAGAAAATAGTCGGCGTCAATAAGGGCGCCAAAACGGTATTTACGCTGGAAACCGTTACGGAAAGCGCCGTATCGCCTTTGGCAATATAGGTCATAACATTAGAGCCAGTACCGCTGGGGCAGGAGCCTAAAAGTACCATGCCAGCCGCCAGCGCTGCCGGCAGTCCTAACGCTTTTGCCACCAGAAAGCCGACTACAGGCATAATCAAGTAGCGCAGCACGACGCCGTAGAATACATCCTTGGGGCGCGTGAAGACCAAACGAAAATCCTTCAAAGACATGGTCAGTCCCATACCCAGCATAATAACGCCTAACAAGTAAGAGATATACTTGCCGATTGGCTTGAAGGGTTCCGGATTTAGAAAAGCCAGAGCTGAAAATAAAATAACCCATAATGTCATCCAACGGCAAACAAAATCCGCTGTTTTTTCCAATACGTTCCTCATATAAATGCACACTCCCCAATAAAATAAAAATAGTGCTTTTCCATGCTTTGACGCCTGTTTCCGGAATCCACGCGTCCAAACATGTATTCTATGCGTCTGCCGGCTGCGCATGCCGCCAAACGACAAAAAAGCCCCCTGCCCCTTTCAAGTCCAAGGACTGAAAGGGGCAGGAAGCTAAACTCCTGCGGTACCACCCTTTTTACAGACAATATGTCTGCTTCTCATCAGGTCTAACAACCTTAGCAAGATAACGGTTGCACTCCTTGCGGAGCTGAGGCCGGCGCGGCTTACTTTTTGCATTTCAGCGTTGCTGTTCAGGAGTGATTTTTGCCCAATCCTCGCTACCGATTCGCACCAACCACCGGCTCTCTGAAACGATTTTGATTGACCAACGCTCTCCCTCGTTACATTTGTTTTTCTATTTAATTTTCTAAGGCATGTCTTTGTAACGATTATTACTATACTCGTTTACAAATTCTATGTCAAGATTTATTTTTATCCGACAAAACACAACGAATGCCTTGCGGGTTGAAACAGCCGTTGCAAGACACGCAGGAGGCCTTTTCCTGCCCGGCCGCCAAGCGTTTCACTAAATCCGGTTCGCAAATAAAAGCGCGGCTCATAGAAACCAAATCCGCCTTGCCTTCATTGATCACCTCTTGCATAACCGCGCGCGAACGCATGCCTCCCACTAAAATTACAGGCACTTCTACTGACGCCTTAACCGCTTCCGCCGCCGCAAGAAAATAAGCTTCATCTTTAGCCGTGCGAATGCCAGGTTTGGCCATAACCAGGCGGTTTTCCTTAATCGTGCCGCCGCTAAGCTCAATGGCGTCAACCGAAGCAGCCGCAAATTTTTTAGCGTATTGCACAACCTCCGACCGAGACAACTGCGGCTGTATAGTTTCCGGCAATCCATCCGTGGTGTTCAGTTTAATCCAAAGGGGAAAATTCGCACCTACCGCTTGACGCACAGAAGCTACCACTTCTAAGGGAAAGCGAACACGTTTTTCCCATGAACCGCCATATGCATCCTCCCGGCGATTGGTATACGGCGAGAGAAACTGCGCTAATAAATAGCCATGCGCCATATGAAGCTGCACGCCGTCACAGCCAGCTTCCTTCGCTCGCCGCGCCGCCGCCGCATAGTCCTGCACCAATTGCTGCAATTCCGTCTCGCTTAGCGCCCGCGCCGTCTGGACTCCTGCTTCATCAAAAAGATCGCTTGGCGCCACCGGCATTTCCCCTGCAATAATTTCCGGGACCGTTTGCCGCCCGGCATGGGCCAACTGCAGCACCAGGCGCGCCTCATGCTTGTGAACCAACCTTGTCAGCTCCCGCCAGCCCTCTACATATTTATCATCCCATATGCCGTTTTGCTTTTGCGCCGCCCGCCCGTGCGGATGCGCCACATAGGCGTGCCCCGTAATGATCGTACCCACTCCGCCTGCTGCCAGTTGCTCATACAAAGCTGTCTTTTCTGTTGTAATTAGACCATCCGGCGTTCCCAGCCAATCCTCCGTCGCCGAACGTACAATGCGGTTTTTAAGCGCCATTCGGCCAATAACGCAAGGAGAAAACAAATTTTTCATTTTCCACACCTCTTTCCCCTAAAATACAAAACGCAGAGAAACCGTCTTCTAGTCATCGTCTCCCTGACTGTGATAACCGAATTTGGCGTTCATGGTCCAGCTTTTCCATGATTTTACCGGCGCAGGCACTACAAAAAGCATTTCCTGCGTTCCTCCCGGCGGTATATAACAAGCCTGCGCACGCATGTCTTTGGCATGAACAGACACTTTGGAGCCATCATGGCAAAGAAGCACTAGATTAGGCTGAAACCAATCAATTCGATCCACGGTTTTGCCGGCAGGGCTATTGCTGAAATAGCCTCGAATATACAAAGAACCCTGCGCCTCATCAATAATTGTAGTTTGCCAAGTCATCGGCTGCTTCGCTGACGCGGCGCCGCCCCAAACAGTCAACACTAACAAGCAAAGGCACAGCGCCCATATACTTTTCTTCATTCAAAGATCCCTCTTCCTGTTCCCTTTTATTGAGCCTTTTTCCTCACTGCGTCCCAATCAATTCCTTGTCCTGCATAAAGATACCGATAGGCCGCTTTTTCTTTGGGGTTATTGCCGCCATACGCCCGAATCAAAAACAGCGTCGCTTCCTTATAGGTTCGCGCCTGAGCGAGCAAACCCGCGCTGGTCGCACCGGTTCCCACATGCCGCTGCACCGGATCCATCGCCGTGTCCGACAAGTTTAGACGCTCTACATCGCCCGCCTGCTTACTCACTTGCTGCACTGCTGCTACATAGGCATCTATCTTTTCTTTATCCGCATCGAAGACGTATTGCCCTTTAAGAATGTCTCCGGCATGCTCTAGTTCCGCCTTCCAAGCCTTGCAATACTCGCTCGTCACATAATTCAGCTCATAGGTCGATCGCCCTGTATTTAAATCTGCCGCAAACGCTTGATCAATCGGATTGTCCGAAAGATCCTGCGCTTGAGCTGCGCCTCCCAGCAAAGTCATTACCCATAAAGCCATGCATAAAATTATTTTCTTCAAAGATATCCCTCCTATTCTTTTTTCTCCTTAACACCCTGTCGCCTTACGCTTTGATTCTTTTTTCCAAAACAAAGAGCTCTTCCGTTTTTTGCTGCATCAACTTCTGAGCATCGGAAATCGCTTGATTGTAAATATAAACGCCGATGTCGGACAAAATAAACTCTAACAGCAAGGCTGCTTGAAATTCGCTAAGTTCTTCTTCACGCTCTATGCTGTAGTAGTTCTGCAAATTCGCTATGAGCATTTTTTTAGTTTCCGGCGCTAGCGCAATTACAGCTTGCTTCATCGGCCAGCATTCCCTTTTAAAGCGATAGCAAACGCCTCTACCGCCGCTTCCTCCGTCGCCCAAGATGTCACAAGGCGAATAGCGGAATGGCTTTCATCCACCGCTTCCCATACATAAAATGAAAATTTCTCTTCCAGCTTGGCAATTAGTTGATTAGGCAGCACAGGAAACACCTGGTTGGTCACCGTTGGCGCTAAAAGCGAATAACCAGCTTCAGCAATCGCTTGGCGCAGTCGCGCCGCCAACGCATTCGCGCGTCGCGCTAGTTCAAAGTACAAACCGTCTCGGAACAATTCTTGAAATTGCACGCCCATCACTTGCCCTTTTGCTAAAAGAGCGCCTTTTTGTTTCATTTGATAGCGAAAATCCTTCTTAAGTTCTTCTTTGACAATAACCAAAGCTTCTCCCAATAAAGCGCCGTTTTTTGTACCGCCGATATAAAACGCGTCCGCCAAGCGGCAAAGTTCTGGCAAGTCCACATCATTTCCCGGCGCGCAAAGAGCGGAACCAAGCCGGGCGCCGTCTACATATAAATATAAATCCAGGCGTTCGCAAAGGTTCTTTAACTCCTGCAGCTCTAAAGCCGAGTACAACGTCCCGATTTCCGTAGGCTGTGAAAGATACAATAAGCGCGGCTTAACCATATGCTCATCGCCATGCGATAAAACCATGGCTTCTACAGCCGCTGGACTCACTTTGCCGTCTATTGAAGGAACACTCAGCACCTTATGTCCAGTTGCCTCAATCGCGCCTGTTTCATGCACCAAAATATGACCGCTTTGCGCCGCTACGGCCGCCTCATGGGGTCGCAAAAAAGCCGCCAAGGCTGTCAGATTGGTCTGTGTCCCTCCCGATAGGAGGTGAATCTGCACCGTCTCATTCTCCACAAGCTGCTTCAGCAGCTTCACAGCCGCCTGTGTATAACGGTCCAAGCCATACCCTTCGGCCTGCTCAAAATTGCACGCGCCTAACGCTGCCAGCAGCCTCGGATGCGCCCCTTCGCTATAATCATTTTTAAAACTATACACGTCTTAACCCTCGCTTCTGTTTTGATAAATATTTTATTATGTTATTCCCTCAAAACTAAAGAAGCTCCTGCCGGCTGCCTAAACGCAGTTGCAGACGAGCTTCTTTTTTTCATATGTTAGCTGTTTTTCCCTTGATTTGTCCAGAACTGAGCCACATCGCCGGTCAATCTAAACTGTAGCTGCGGTTCTACTTCCAAATCAATATACTCATCATTTCCCGATAATTTGATTAATGGCCGCAAGGTCAACAGCTTCGAAAATTGAATAATATTTCCTTTTCTGTCGTCGTCTAAGGTTACATCGGCCCCAATTAACATTTCTTTCAGCCGCTCTACCAAGGTCAAGCATAATACAGGATTCAAGCGGATGTGCATCTCTTCCAAAATCATCGCCAGCGCCGCTAAAACAGCGCCATTTTTCTGTTTTGAACAAAAGGAAATATACTCGTCCACTACCGCGACAATTTGCGCCTCCATGGGAATGTCGCTGCCTTCGCGACGTTCCGGATAGCCGCTGCCATCCAGACGTTCCCGATGGTATAGTACTCCTTCCAACACCTTCTCCGGCAAATCATTCCCCTGTAGCATCTGAAAGCTGTAAAAAGGATATCCCTTAAATACAGATAACTCATGAGGCAGCAAGGAGTCCTGTTTTTTCAAAATACGCTCGGGAACCCGAATTTTCCCTATATCATGCAGTAATCCTGTTATCAACGCCGCTTTAACACACTCTGCATCAAATTTGCTCCAAAGCGCTAAAAGCCCTGACAACATCCCCACATGCAAACTATGAACAATTAAATCCTCATCATACTGACCCGCTATATTCAACACATGAAAAATATCCGGCTGGTGCACAGCGGTTAGCGCCTTTTCCGCCAATTGCTTCACTTGCCCATCTTGAAGAGCCGCTCCTTTGCGCAGAGACTGAAAGATGTCCTGCATCCCGCCCAGCAGCAGCTTGTACGTACGTCCTGCTGCTTCTTTCGGCATAGCCGGCTGTTCTTCAATATATACGCTCAGTTCCTTTTGTCCAGCGCGTTTGAGCCACCGAATCAAGCGAGCCGTAACGATACTTCCTTCACTAAAAAACACAGGGCGATCTTCTTCAAAAAAGACCGGCTCCGCTACAATCATACCTTCATGTATTTCATCCAAGGAAAGACGTTGTTTCTTTCTTATCGTCACAAGTGCTTCCTCCAAAAATCATGCTGCTACCGCAAACCAGCTATTCATCACTCCAACTTCCTGCTCCGGCTACACTTTCAACAACAGTCATTCTTCCTCTGCAAAAGTCTCGCCTTTGCAGGTCTTGCGACCCATTTCTTCCACCTCTATAGATTATAGCAAAAATTTAACTGTTTCGAAAACGATTCCGGCCTATCTTTTTCTTATTTTTTTCAATAAGTGTTTCATAATAACTCAGCCTACGCTCCACTAGCATCCGCCAAGAATACCGATGCGCTACGCTCAGCGCTTCGGCGCATAAGGAATTATAGTCTCTATCATTCAGCCGCAGCACCCTCAAAATATGCTCCGCCAAGCCAAGAGCATCCTCTGGCTCAACCAAGCCTCCTACCGCAAAGTCAGCCAAACCGCCGACACGGGTTGCCACAATCGGCTTGCCGCAGCCCATAGCCTCTAAGGCGGCAATGCCAAACCCTTCTGTACGAGAGGGCAACACGCTCAAGGTCGCCAGATTATGAAGCAGCGCCAATTCTTCCTGCGGACAATGACCTAAATAAATTACATTCTCTAACGAATAGGGTCCGGAAATTCCTTGGCAAATTTGCGTCAAATCACCGCTCCCTAAAATCAGCAATGCCGCCGGATGATGCTGCTGAATGATACGGTTAGCCTGCAGCAATACATCGATGCCTTTGGTTTTTGATACTTTGCCGCAAAAAGCAATCAGCGGCAATGCTTCCAAATGCGCTAGACCTAATCGTTCTAGCACCTGCCGACGATTAAGGCGCACCGGCTGGAAAAGCTGTTGATTATAGCCATTCGGAATCGTAACGACCCGCTCTGGCGTCAGACCGTACAAACGAAGCACTTCTTGCTTTACATAATCGGAAATCGCAAAAATAAAACCGGCGTTACCCGCTGACTCCAAAATGAGTCCGCGCATTCGCTCGTCATACAGAAAGCCAAGCTGGTCACTATGATGCGCAACTGCAATATAAGGGTAGCCGAGTTCATGTACAACTCGGTCCAACGCCCATATATGCTGACATTCCACTATATCCGGCCGGAACTCATTTAGCAGTTGCTGCAATTCCTGTTTCATATACCCGAAATACGCCCGCAATTGGGCCCGGCTTAATTTCTTGAAAGTCCAAGCGTCATGATAGTTACGCGGATTAGGATCCGGAATAATAAGCGGAAAAGTATACAACTCCACTCCGGCGTAAGTGGTTGGAAAGGCCGCGATCCGATAGCGTTCGGGGTGTAAATAGTACTTGTCGTTATCAACGCCCGGCAAACCGGTATCAGGAAAGAAGGCCATAACTTCATGCCCCCGCCGCGCCAATTCCTGCATGACGGCATCCGCCACCGTGCCACTGCCGGTTCCCCAAGGCCCTGTATTGGTGAGCAAAATTCGCATTCTCTCCCTCCTTCGCAACTACACAACTTTCATTCCGAATTTTCTTTCTTCATTTCTTAATCTCCTGCTTTAACAAATAAAGGCCGCTGCCATTTCCCAAAATACGGCAACAACCTTTTCTCATTTCCAATATTTTATTTTTTACTGGTTAAAGATATAATTCGCAGTCAAATGCACAGGGGAAACTGAATCCCAACGAGAAGATACATACATATATTCCCATGGTCCACTGCCTTGCCTGCCACGCAACGTAACATCGGGAGGTGACTGCCCCGTGATCCAGCAGAATGAAACCCCGGCGCCAGAAAAAAGGAGCATCGGAAGCAAGAAAAAAATCTTTTCGATCTTATTCATTGTACTATTACTGCTAGGATACTTCTGGTTTCAATCTGTCGCCTGCCAAATTCAGCAAGAAGCAAAAGAATCTCTCCTTGCACAAGCTAATGCAGCTATAAACGGCCAGATTGTCGCAGCTGCCATTGACTTAACCATCCTCGGTGTCATCGAAGCTAAAAACGTGCAAATTCTAAACGCTACGGGTGAACAATTAGCTACCATTGAACGGATACAACTGCACTATGATTGGCTTGATTTGCTAAACAGACAGCTTGGTCCCCATTTGATTACCAGCGTAACTATAGAACGGCCAGAAATATGGCTCACCTATACTCAAGAAAGCTCAAACTGGAACGGCTTGCTTAAACCCAAGACAACTGAAGAAAGTCAGTTTGCCGCACTTGTAGAAATTCGCGATGGCACGGCACATATACAAACAAATTTTTTCACCAAAACGGTCGAACAGCTTCACGGTCAAATTGATTTTCACCAAAATGACCCATTTGAACTTTCCATCGCCGGACTTGCAGATCAAGCCACCTTCATGCTCGCCGGACAGTGGGGAGATTTTGATAAGGCAAAACTCTCCTTAACCGCCAGGAAACTGGATCTGAACAAGCTGGGACTGACCTCCTCCGACGACTCTATTAAAATAGCCGAAGGTTTTCTTGACGAACTGCTTATACAGCTTGGTAAAAAGCCAGACGGCGCCATGGAGATACAACAATTATCGGGAAGCTTCTCGAATGTTTCCCTCACCGGCTCCGTCAATTTGACCCAGTGTAGCGCCAGTTTTGCCAAACAAGATAACCGCATCTACTTTCAAGACATCCATACGCTATATCACGAACAACCTGTCACCGCCACTGGAAGCCTATCCATAATACCGAATGAAAAAGATCTGGATTTTACGCTCCAAATGCCGGCTGGCGACCCTGCCGCACTACTGCCCGGCTTAAATGTCAGCGGTCCTTTTGCTATGCAAGCCAGCCTTAGCGGCTCAGCCCTCGCCCCTGTGCTAACTGGCGATTTCACGCTTGGCAGCCTTCGCTGCGGCAACGCAATCATCACTAATATTAACGCCTCTTTTTCTTACACCGGCCAACAGCTGCGTCTGCACTCTGCTTATGGAGACACGACTGGCGGCTCCCTTGCCGCCAGTGGAACGATTGGCATGAATGATACGAAAGAACTAGCCCTTGCCATCTACATGCCAGACGGAAACCCCTCAGCCATCCTGCCAAGCCTAAGTGCCAACGGCCCGTTGGTAATCGACGCTCGCCTTTCCGGTTCAGCAGCAACGCCGCTCTTAACAGGGGAGTTCTCTCTTGCCAGCCTTCTATTGAGTGACATGTCCGTCCAAAACATCTATGGATCGTTCTCATATGAAGGGCAAGTTTTGCACTTGCAGTCCGCTCATGGCAACACGACCGGCGGCTCCATTTCAGCCAGCGGCCCTGTCGATACGGCGGCGGAAAGTTACTCCCTATCCCTATCCGGGAGCGGTCTCGATAGCTCACGCCTAACAGCCAAAGATGTATCCGGTCCTTTATCAATGTGGGGAACAGCCTATGGGCACGGGAATTCCGTCACCACCCAAGGCCGCTTTTCCATTCAAAATGGTAAAGCTTACGGCGTAAACTTTCGAACGCTTTCTGGCGACTTTATCAAAGAAGGTTCTGCCGAAGCACAAGTCAGCAATCTGAGCATCCAAACCGATTGGGGAACTTTTTATCCCGACCAATTAAGTCAAGAGATACTGGAACAGCTGCGCCAAAACAACTTCCCCACAAGCGAAGAAGCATTAAAAGAAGAAGTAACGAAGAAAGTAAAAAAAGCAATCACCGACAAACTGCGCGAAGAACTCTTTCGATAACAACCGCCCTCAATGGCAGATTACCTCGAAACAACGAAGTGAGGAGAACCACCCCCTCGCTTCGTTTCCTAAAATTCACGAATATGGAGACTCATATTTTTCTACAAAAAGCCCCTTCTTTGTAATTTCTTCAATGACCTTTTCGCAAGATTGATAACTACCAACATACATATAATAATCATAACCAAAATGAATAAACATCGTATTTTCTTTTTCTAGTTTACACCAAATATCTTCTCTCAAAATCATCCTAGACAGATTTTTTATTGCTTCTACATTTATAACATCATTTTCTTTTAAATTGTAATATAAATTAATCATCTCATCAGAATATACATCATCTTTTCGTTTTTGAAATTTACGTTTTTCAAGGCCATCGACATTTAATGATGTTATATTATTACTACTCATAAACGCCATTATTGTATCAACATAAGCGTTTTCTACAATAACATAATCTTCCTTGGTAAATTTGTAGCCGTTAAATTCATCCCCAATTTGAGAAAATGATGTCCACTCATTCTTAGTATATCTCCCTAGTTCATCACGATAGTCAGGTTTATATTTTGTTATACGCCAAGAAAACATTTTCTAATCTCCTATCCGAGTTAAACTAGGACAACAAAGGGAGGATTCCGTTTTTCGATTATTTCTCGTTTTATCTATTGATAATCTTGCCGATATTTTTCAAGGCAATGGAAATGGTCCCGTCCGGATTGTTAATAAACTCCATATACTCTTTGTTCTCAAAATAGTCCACAGGAAAAGAAATCTCGATTCCTGTATCGGTCTTTATCTTGTGCTGCCTGCCTTTTTTAGCGCAAAATTCCCGATCAATACGCACAGCCTCACTAATGCCTGCTTTATGTACTTCTTCCAAATACTCTTGCTGCATCGCTGGCGAAGTATGAAAAACCTCTCGCCCTACTTGCACTGGATCCAGATATTCCGAACTTTCCGTGTGCTCCACCATCAGCGTCTTGGCTTTAGTAACCGCCGCCACAGCGCTTTCGCCATGATTTTCCGCCACTTTTTTAGCAATCGTATTAACCAATTTCATGGTACGCTGCGGCGAAATACTGCTAGTACAGAACAATACTTTTTCCGGCAGAATATAGGCTTCTTCCCCATTCACCAGACGCTTTTTGTCAACAAAGCGCACAGCAAACGAGGACGCATCAATGAAGGCGTATTCATCAAGCTTCTGCGCCAAGCCCGGTAAAATTGCATAGTGATTGATAATCTCGTTCTTTATTTTATCGTCTTCCTGCACCACCTGATGGGTAAAACCTACCCGGTTATTACATTTCAACAAAACCACATATCGCCGTTCGTCGATTGCAACATCACATACAATTAAATCTGCGGACTCCCACTCGTCTTCTTCCGACATAGCCGCATGGAGCCGTTCCGCCATGGACATGGAAAAATCAATAAAACCTGTACGCTGCGCCAAATAATCCTCTACCAGCCTCCGGCAAGGGCTCTCCGGTAAAAAAACGCCGTTCTTCGCATTCTGATCTTGATGAGATTTTTCCAAATGCTTGGTCAAAAATGAAATTACACTTTCGCTATGCACGTCCAATTCCCGCTCAGAAAACACCGTCACCCCGGAATTGACATCTAAAATATGCAAAATCGCCTGCCTGATAATTAACACTCGGCTCACCTATTCCTTCATTGCAGTTTTATTCTTCTATAGATTATACAGTAACCAATCAAAAGAAGGAAACCGGGGGATATGGGAATTGAACAGGAGAACCGGAGTCACGCGAGGATGCGCAGGAGGGCTACGAGGTATAATTTTCAACAGGAATAAAGGGAGTAGAAGAAGGATACGACAGTTATGCCGCCATTTATAAAAAAGATCTTGCCCCTTGAAAACCTTTTTCGCGTTTTTCGTGTGTTTGGCGGTTCGTTTTATAAATCCTGGTATATTAAAAAAGACCGCTTCCGCCAGTCAACCTAGCGAAAGCGGTCTTTGGCTGTCTCAGTCCAGATAATCTTCCCGCACCGGCACGAAAACCTCGATCGCCACTGCGTCTTCGAGCGTTTGTGCTGAATGCACCACATCCCCTGGAATGGCCCAGCTATCACCAGGTTCCATCTCCTGCTTTTCGCCACCAATGTCTAGAACAATGCGGCCAGATACCAAGTAGCCAATTTGCTCATGGGGGTGGCTGTGCGCCGGCAATTCCGCTCCCGCCTTCAGCTCAAACTGAGTCATTAAGCCTTTTTCTCCATAAGCCAGTGTTTTTCGTCCCAGTCCAGGCAGCATTTCCTGTGTCGCTTTTGTATGTTTTACAATCACTTTTCGCATCCTCCCTCAATTTGCGCTAAAACCACTGCTGACCCTTGCAACTCCCAAAGACTTTCAAAAAAAGAGTTCTTCTTTTTTTGCTAAAAACCTTCTGTATACCCCATACCTGCCATTTTCCCATTTCCAAGCAGGATTAGGCAGAAATTTACAGAATTTAAAATCATTACCTATTTTTAGAAAAGGAGTTGTATTTTATGAAATTTAAAGTCAAAACATTTCTCTGTCTCGCCGCTGCGCTTTTTCTTTTCGGCGCCGCCATTTGCGCAGCGCAAAGCGCTATTCCCACAGGCCTAACCGATTCCACGCCAAACACGGCGGTCTTAGCTGCCTACGACGACTGGTACGCCGCCGAAGCAAAGCCCAATGAAGCAAAAATAGCCAGCAAAACCATCTTCACTTCCCCCCGTTGCGTAGTCATGCTGCGTGACGGCGGCAAAGGAACCTTAGCCAAAAGCCACTTTCATTCCACAACCGATGAAATCGTCGTCGTCATGGGCGGCAGCGGCGAGCTCTTGATCAACGGCGAGTGGAAGCAAGTCAAAGCCGGTGATGTACATATCAACCCGCGCGGCAACATTCACGCTACCCGCGTTGCAGGCAGCGACGACCTAAAATTTGTTTCTATTTTCACACCGGTTCTGCCTAACGGCGGCGACGCCAACTTCCTCACCGACGGCAAAGCGCCGGTTATTCCTGTCGGCCTAAGCGATTCCAAGCCGCCGACTGCAATCTTAGCCAATTATCAAGAATGGTACAAAGTCAACGCAAAACCGGAAGATCCCAAAATTGCCAGCCAAACCATTTTCACCTCGCCTCGCTGCGTGGTCATGCTTCGTGACGGTGGCAAAGGAACTTTAGCGAAAAGCCATTTCCATTCCACAACCGATGAAATCGTCATTGTCATGGGCGGTAGCGGCGAACTCTTAATCAACGGCGAATGGAAACAAGTCAAAGCTGGCGACGTCCATGTCAATCCTCGCGGCAACGTGCATGCTACCCGTGTTGGAGCTGATGAAGACTTGCAGTTCGTCTCCATTTTCACCCCCGCTTTGCCTGCCGGCGGCGACGCTAACTTCCTTGAATAACTCCTCCACCTAGACTACTGCGATTCTGATCTCCCCCGAAAAGGAGCCAACTGTTCTTGCGCAAGCAGGAACAGTTGGCTCCTTTTTTCACTTTAATTCTTTGCATTTACGCAACAAACGCCGCCCAGACCGGCAGCCACTGCCCTCTCTGTTAGTTCCTCTAGCGAAAGTCCTTCACGACGACTAAGCACTTCCAAAAGCATGGGCAGATTGACGCCTGTCACGACCTTTATTTCTTCGCTTTGCGCCGCTAGCACGGCGGCGACATTGCAGGGCGTGCCACCAGCTAAGTCGACCAGAACTAATACGCCAGCTTTTTGTTTTACTTCATCCACAGCCTGCCGCAATGCCGCCGCATAATCCGACAGCGACGTCCCTGCCGCCAAAGACGCCGCCCCCGTTTGTACCGTCGGTCCTAAAATCATCTCCGCCGTCTTTAAAAGTTCTCCACACAATCCGCCGTGACTGGCTACTATAACTCCTATCAAAAAAACGCCTCCCCAAAATACCTCATACTAAAATTTTGAAATACGCCCCGCCAAAACCGACAACAAACATCAAACCTAAAATCCACAGCACAGACTTGCCTTTTTGCAGCAAATACCAAACCAGCAGTAATGTCAACAAGCTTAACAAACCAGGCATAATGCTGTTCAGCATGGTTTGCAGCTTCACTGCCGTTTTACCGATTTCAAAAGTAATGCCTGTACTTACAGGAATGCGCGTCGCCGCCAAAGCCCCAACGACAATCAAGCCCAACACGGTTAACCCTTCCGTAATCCGGCTGACCAAGTCGCCTTCCAGCATTTTCGATAAGGCGTCCCGCCCCAAGCGATACCCTTGCATATAAAGAAAATAGCCAATGCCCATAGTATAGGTTGTAAAGCAGAAGAAAAAGAAAAGAGGCCCCAGCACCGATCCTTGCGCTGCCATGTCTACCGCAATAGCCAGTAAAATGGTTTTCACCAACCCTTGGGTCACCGTATCACCTACGCCGGCTAACGGCCCCATCAAGCCGGTTTTCAGACTATTAATCGTCTCATCAGACAATTCCGCGCCGTTGGCGCGCTGTTCCTCCAATGCCGCCATAATGCCCGGCACCACGGAACCAATGTTTGGCTCTGTATTAAAAAACTGCAAATGCCGCTTAAGACCGGCGGCAATATCTGCCTTATCTTTATATAAGCGCGTCAGAATGGGAATCATTGCATGCGTAAACCCCAACGCTTGCATACGTTCATAATTGTGGCAAGACTGACAAAAACTATGCCAGCATAAAAACGATTTAACCAAATCTCCTTTGGTGAGAACCACCTTATCTTTAACGTCGTTTTCCACTTTTCTCTCCTCCAATCCCATACCGATAGGTCACATGCAAAAAGGCCAATGCTGTACCGATAATGCTCGCTGCCAAAATATCCAGTTTGCCATAGGCTGCCATGGCAAAACCCAAAAACAAAAAGGGTAGCAAATATCCCCGAGAAAGATATTTCAACAGCAACCCTAAACCCAACGCTGACAACAACCCTCCTGTCACACGCAGCCCGTCGACCACTTCCTTCGGCAAGGCGTCCAGCAGCTGTTTCAAATAATCCCCGCCCACATAGATCGCTAAAAAAGTAGGGATAAAGTACAGTGCAAAGGGAACCAGTTGGGATGCGCCAATATTCATAAGGATAATCCCCCTAGTATCTCCCTTTTCCGCATAACCATCCGCTTTATGTACCCAAAGAGAGTTTATCGTCAGCTTCGCCTGGCGAATAAACAAGCCCAACAATCCCAGGGCCACCGCAAAGGTAATGCCTGCACTCGGCGGCTGCCCGGAAATCATGGTCAAAGCCACTGCCAAATACCCTGCAAGCGCCAAATCCGCCGGCAATGTCGCCCCGGTAGCAATATAGCCAATATAGGCCATTTGAATCATAGCCCCAGTCTGTACCCCATACGATACATCTCCTAGAATAAGCCCTACCAGCAAGCCGCCCATCAGCGGCGCTCCCATGTAGAGAGTCCAGCTCAGAGATAATGAAAGAAGTCCTCCGGCCAACCAAGTCAATAGCCCAATCAATACCGCTTCTACAAACAAATTTTTCGCCTCCTCATTCTTTCCGTTCTGTTTTCCGGTATTTCGCCAAAAAAACAAGGGTTAAGTTATCGTCAACTATTTGCGTGCGCTCTGGACAATATCCCAACTTTTCGTAGACATGCAAATTTTTTAGACTTTTTTCTCCTGTAAACAATTCAAACCGCCTTGCCGCAGGAAACTGTTTTTCCAACTCCAGCAACAACTTCTTGCCAACACCCTGGTTCTGCAGCTCTGGTTTCACCATCAATTTTCCCACATAGCAAGTCTCTCCCTGCACCCGACCGCGAACACTCCCTACCAACACGCCTCCTGCGCAAGCCTTCAATATTACTTGCTCCTCCCATTCCGCTATCAATTCTTCCAAGGTTTGGCGCAAGGGCTCAATATCCCATTTTCCATACAACGCCGCCTCGCTTGCATACGCTTCTTTTTGCAAAATCAAAATATTTTCAGCATCTGACTTATCCGCTGTTTTTACAGAAACGTCTTCCTTATTTCCACTCATAGCAACGCCTCGGCCAATAGTTTCCGCTCCGTCCCCGGAACTGTCTGCAGATATACTGCATGCCCCAAAGATTCAATGCGGTGCAGCTCTTCTACCTCGGCTTCCGTCAAATAGACGCTGGACGATAATTTGCTCCGTCCCGCAGCCATACCGGCGTTACCCATATTGATTTCTAAAGCCATTCCTTGATACTGTTCCAGTATTTTTCGCGCGCTTTCCGGATGCTTCACTATCACCATCACCCTTGCTTCCAGCTCCAGCTCCGCCAGCAATTCCTCCGCCTCCTCCAGTGCAGCAATTTGAACCTCGACCTGCGGCGGCACTGCCATTTTTACAATCGAGCGTAACAAACTATCTTGGGCTGTTGCATCATCCACTACCAAAATTTCCTCCGCCTGTGTATGCCCCAGCCACGCTGTCACCACCTGCCCGTGCACTAAACGCTCGTCAATCCGAAATAAAACAATTCCACTCATCTTTATCAGCCTCCACTTTTTAAGTTAAAATAAAAAAGCCAATTCACTCCCCTTGTAAGGGGCGAATTGACTCGCGGTACCACCCTGATTTGAAAGGCTGCGCCTTTCCTTCTTCGGATACGGGCCTACACCGATACCCTAGCCTGTTAACGGCGGCGTCCGGTCTGGCCTACAGTCTCCTTCGGCAGACAGCTCCCGGGGCCATTCCATACGCTCTCAGCATCGGCCATCTCACCTCCGGTCGCCCGGCCGCCGACTCGCTGCACCCGAGAGTGCTGCATGTACTCTTCCCGTTCTTCGCTTTTTCATGAAGCCATTGTCAGCTCCATTTATATTCTCTGTTTTACTCTGAGCGCACTGCTCTCCGTTGTCCCTTTCGTACTTCCAGAGAGCTGTTGGCTTCGCGAGTGCACCGCCAGAAGAAGTAATTTTTCCGCCTGACAAGTAAGAGTGACCGCAGGAATAGCGGCGCTCTTTCAAGGTTGCTCTGCCGCAGCCAGACGGAAAAAGAACGATTCTGGCGCGTGATACAAGCAAGTCAGCAGCTCAAAAAAAAGAAAAACCATTCCACCCGAAAGGGGCGAAATGGTTCGCGGTACCACCCTAGTTTGAAAGGCTATGCCTTTCCTTTTTTCAAATACAGGCTGCCGCCGATATCCTAGCTCGTTAACGGGAGCTCCCGGTCCAGCCTACTCTGATTTCGGTGGACGGCTCACAGGCCCATTCCCTATGCCTATTGGGCTGGTCATCTCACCTCCGGTCACCCGGTCACCAGCTCGCTATGCCAAAGACAGCATATGTACTCTTCCTGTTCCTCGCCAAATCATTCACTTGTTTTAGAGGTTAGTACACCTTGTTACAAAAGTCAAGAAGAAGTTGCTGCATTCATGTCATTTTCGACGTCCATCCCTGCAAATTGCATACCGTAGTAACGAGCGTACAAACCGTCTTTCGCCAGCAGCTCACCATGAGTGCCCCGTTCTTGGATACGGCCCTCGTTAATGACAACAATTTCATCCGCATGGCGAATGGTACTCAAGCGATGCGCGATAATCAAGGTGGTACGATTCTTCGCCAGCTGCTCCAGCGATTTTTGAATATGACGCTCGCTCTCATTGTCCAGCGCCGAAGTTGCCTCATCCAAAATCAAAATGGCCGGATTTTTCAAAAACACCCTGGCAATAGAAATGCGCTGCTTCTGGCCGCCTGAAAGACGCACGCCTCGCTCTCCTACATACGTATCATAACCGTTTTCCAAAGAAGTAATAAATTCATGAATGTTGGCCTGCTTAGCGGCGGCTATGACTTCGCTGTCCGTGGCATCCGGGCGTCCATACAAAATATTGTCTCGGATCGTGCCCGCAAACAAATATACATCTTGCTGCACCAAGCCAATGGCGCTGCGCAAGGAAGCTAATTTCCAATCCCGTACGTCATGTCCGTCAATACGGATAGCCCCCTCAGTTACATCATAAAAGCGGGGCAAGAGCGAACAAATCGTCGTTTTCCCGCCGCCGGAAGGGCCCACCAGCGCCACCGTCCGTCCCGCTTCCACCGTAAAGTTCACCTGATGCAATACTGCCGGATTGTCTTCATACGCAAAGGAGACATTTTCATATTCCAAACATCCCTGCACCGTCTCTACTTCCATCGCCGGCTCCCGATCCACGATGTCTGGACGCATCTGCATCACCTCGGCAAAGCGCCGAAAACCGGCGTACCCTTTCTGAAACTGTTCCGAAAAGAGAATCAACACATCCAACGGGTTAAGAAAAATCGCAATGTACAAGGCATATACAGCCAAATCAGTGGCCGCCAGTTGGCCTTGAGACACAAAATAGCTGCCGCTCACCAAAACCAACACATATAGTACGCCTTCCAACAAGCCATTGCCTGCGTGAAAGCGGCCCATCAGCTTGTAAACGCGTTCCTTGGAATCCAAAAACTCTTCATTGCTGCGGCGAAATTTCTCTCTTTCCAGCTCTTCGTTGGCAAATGATTTAATCACCCGGATACCCGCAAGGCTGTCCTGTACTTGCGAGTTAACCGCCGCGATACGCTGACGATTCTCCATAAAAATGACCTTCATTTTTTTGTTTTGATAGTAGCTAAACCAGGTCATACTTAAGGCCACCGCAAACAATAGCAGCGTCAGCGGCACATGGATAAACAACAGCAACACAAAGGAGCCAGCCAGTTTCAAGCAGGAAATAAAAATATTTTCCGGACCATGATGGGCCAGCTCAGAAATATCAAAAAGATCGGAAACCACCTTGGACATCATCTCACCGGTGTTGTTACGGTCATAGTAGGAAAAAGAGAGGCGCTGGAATTGCTCGAATAAGTCCTGACGCATATCGCTTTCCATACGAGCCCCCATCACATGGCCCCAGGTCGTAATATAATACTGACAACCATAACGTAGCAAATACAATCCCAGCATACCCGCGCCAAGATAGCCAACGATAGCTACAAACTCTCCAGTCTGAGTCACCAAAAAATTTTTAGTCAAATAATTGAGCGCCTGAGGAAATACCAAATCAATCATCGAAACCAGAACGGCGCAAATCATATCGGTGTAAAACAAACGTTTATACGGTTTATAGTAATGCAAAAATCCTTGAACAATTGACATCCAACACATCTCCGTTTAAATAAATATCTTGGTTTTACTTAGCTAACGCCCCGAGAAACAAAACTTCCTATGCCAATTCATCTTTACCCCCAACCATATAGGAAATTTGTCACCTTATGTGTATTTTCACCGTTAATTCCCAAAGAGTTACCGTAAAAGGAAGGATTCTCCAAGATCCCGCCAGAATATTACATCAACTATAAAATTTATACTTTTTCTTTTCTCACTACGTACAAGGAGGTGCAGTATGCCTCAGCAACAAAATAGCATGCATTTTTCTCTACGAATTATTGTTCTGGGCTTATTGGCATTTCTCCTTTTCAATACCGCTAATTACTATTTTTTATCAACTTCCGCTTATCGGCGCCTCAGTGAAGAAAATAAGATTTATTCCGAAACGGTGGCGCTTAGTGTAGCTTCCTTTTTAGAAATGGCCTTTCGCATAGGAAGTGAAATGTCACAAGACGCGGAAATCAAAAGCGCCTCTCCTCAAAAGCAGCAACGTTATCTCTTGGATCGTTTTTCCCAACAAGGTTTGTTTGAAAATCTTATTATCCAGCGCGTCCCCGATGGCGTCCAAACGGCTCGTGTACGAGGCCTCGCCGCCACTCGTCCAGATCGGTGGTGGTTTCAGCAAATACTGCAAGACCCCCAACCGTTTATCAGTCCTTCCTTCTATTCATTCAGCAGCAATCAACAAAGCCCATCTACAGTCATCGGCCTCTTTTTTCCTGTTTTTCAAGACGATGCCCTAACTGCTGTATTGGCTGCTTTAATACGTGTTGACGGGCTGCAAGAACGAGTTGGTCAGTATTATCGCAGTGACGAACGTTATGTATATGTACTAGACCAGGAAGGAACCGTCGTGGTTCACCCAGACTCGCAGCAAACAAACGAACACTATAATTATAAACTTGCACAAAAAACCTTAGTCTCTCGCGATGTTGAAGGCCAGGTTGTATTAGAGAACAATAATTACCAACTGACCACCAGCAACATTTCTCTTCCATCCGGCTTGCAGGAAGCTGCTAAAGCTGCACTCAACGGCGCCCAAGGAACGAAAGAATATACCGCCGAAGGCGGAGAAACTTTTTTCTGCACCTATGCCCCCATCCGCCTACCCGGTTATTCCGCTTCCTGGGCCATTTTAACGGTACAGGACAAAAATTTAGCCCTAGCTCCGCTCCGCAATACCGCTCTAACTCACGGCTTACTCTCTTTCCTCATTTTTGCCGGTCTTTCCGCCTTATTACTGCGCCAAAGCCGCGCCATTGATTTAGGCAGCCAGCAGCTTCGCCAAACCAACAGCGTTCTGCAAGAAGAAGTTTCGGAACGAATGCGCGCAGAAGTTGAGCTTACGGCAGCCAATGAAGAGCTAGTCGCTATGAATGAAGAATTGTTGGCTGTCACCGATGAGCTGCACCGAAATAATGATCAGTTGCATAGCGAAATTAGGAGCCGCGAAGAAAAAGAAGCTCAATTACGTCTGCGCGAACGCCAGCATCAAGCAATGGTGCAGTTGTTAGCGGACAATACCGCTGCGTTGGATGTTCAACTGCAAAGCATGCTGGATAGTGCATTACAGTTAGCCGACGCCCAAGATGGGCACATCGCGTTTTGGGAAGAAGATACTATGGTTGTACGCTATGCCAACGGCAGCCATAGCGCTTATTTAGGGGGAGCGCTGCTTGAAAACGAAGGACTCTTCCCTCAGCTCCTCGCCACTAAAGAACTGCAATACACGGAAGATTACCAAGCTTTCTCCAACCGCATAAACCGCCCTCCCTGGAACCAACTCCGCACAGCCATCATGGTGCCGCTAACCTCCCACGAGCAACTCATCGGCTGCTTAACATTAACCTGGCAAGATGCGATTCGACCTTTGGCTTTAGATGAACGAAACATGCTGCAGCAATACGCGGATCTGGTCGTACTGGCTTTGCAAGGAGCGCAACTGCAACAAAGCCTGCAGGCAGAGTTGACGCAACGCAAAGAGCTTCATGAAGAAATTAGCCGCATTGCTTTTCAGGACGCTCTTACAGGCCTGCAAAATCGCGCCAGTTTGATGGCTCGCCTCGAAGATGAGCTTCGTCCGCAACAGAATGGGCTGCGAAGCGGTTCCATTTTCTTCGTCGATTTGGACGATTTAAAAAGCATCAATGACAATTTCGGTCATTTCGCCGGCGATACTATTATTATTGCGTCCGGACAAAAATTATCAGAAACCCTCTCACGCTATAATGCATTCATCGCCCGCCTCGGTGGCGACGAATTCATCGCCCTTTTGCCTGGCTGTGTCGATCCGACGGAATTAAGCCGCCTTGCTGATTTACTGGTGCAAAATTTATGTCATGATTATCTTTTGTCCGCCACTACCGTTCGCATTTCCGGCAGCATAGGCATTGCCTCCTATCCTCGCGACGGCACTTCGGTTGAAGAGCTCATTAAAAAAGCGGACAACGCCATGTACGCCGCCAAGGCGGCCGGTCGCAACTGCTGGCGTTTTTTTGAAGACGACATGTTGCGTGAAGCTCAAGAAAAACTACTTTTGACCAACAGCCTCCGACGCGCCCTGGAAAATGATGAATTATCGCTCGTTTTTCAGCCGCAGCTCTCCTTAGCAGACAATCGTCTAGCAGCTTTTGAAGCACTCTTACGTTGGCAAAGCCCTATCCACGGAAATGTTTCACCAGCTCGCTTTATTCCGCTTGCGGAGCAAAGCCAGCTTATCATTCCAATTGGCGCCTGGGTACTGCAACAAGCCTGCCGCTTTCTGCAAACGCTTTCTACTGCAGGCTACGAGCATATTCGCATCGCAGTCAATCTTTCCTCAAAACAATTAGCCGATGAGCAGATTGTCTCTACCGTCCAGAATGCCTTAAGAGAATCCGGTATTGCAGCACAGCAATTGGAGCTTGAGATTACCGAGAGCGCTTTATTAACAGCGCTTGACGAAAGCTGCGCCAAACTGCAGCAGTTGAAAAATTTAGGCGTCACCTTGGCCTTAGATGATTTCGGCACCGGCTACTCGTCAATCACGCATTTACGTCTTTTCCCCGTAGAGATTCTAAAAATAGACAAATCCTTTATTGACACCATCATTACCCAAGAAGACGACAGCCTCGTTAACTCGCTGATTCATTTTGCTCAAAGCCTAAAACTGCGAGTCGTCGCTGAAGGGGTAGAAACCCAGGAGCAGATGGACTATCTTCTCCATTATGGTTGCGATCTCATCCAAGGCTACTACTTCAGTCGTCCCGTCCCTGCCGAAGAAGCTCTGCTTTTGCTGAAAAAGCAAGCGCAACAACACACAACCTGACAGGAGGCGTATCCATGTTCGCGTATCGTTTCCGTTGCATCGCTCTAGCTCTTATCGTTCTGAGCTTATTGCTCTTCATAGGGTGCGCTTCCTTACCGCTAACCATTTCCGAAGATAAAAAAGTCCTCCGTCTGGGAACGGAAACTGACGCCACGTCGCACGAGAGCCGCGGCGCTCAAAAATTAGCCGACTTAGTTCGCGAACGTTCAGGGGGCTCTCTGGAAATCCAGGTATATCCTAATGCCAAATTGGGCAGCATGCGAGACCGCAACGAAAACATGCGCATGGGTACCGTCGATATGGGTACTTCGTCCGTAGGATTTCTAAGCACCTATGAACCGTTAACAGCTATTTTTGATACGCCTTATTTATACCAAAACAAAGCACATGAGATGCGTGTTTTTGACGGCCCCATTGGACGCGAAATAGATAAAAACCTCCAACAAAGCGGCTTGCGCGTACTTTGTTATTTCGACGCCGGCGCACGTCAAATTACGAACAACCGCCAACCGATTCGTACTGTTCAAGATCTAAAAGGACTGCGTCTGCGAGTACCTCAAAGCCAAGCCAGCATAGAAGGATTAAATTTTTTAGGCGCCCTCCCCACCCCGCTCCCCTTTAGCGAGACCTACGATATTTTAAAACAACAAGTTCTGGATGGCCAAGAGAATCCGATTTCTCTAGTTTTCCACAACAAACTCTACGAAGTGCAAAAATATCTTTCCCTTACTAATCATCAATATTTTATTCAAGTGCTCCTCATCAGCGAAAAGACGTGGCAATCGCTATCCCATAAGCAGCAAAACCTCTTGCTGGATGCCGCCAAGGAGGCCCAGGCTTACGAACGTGAGCTGGTCGCTTCGGAGGAAGCAGCGTTGCTTCAGCAACTGCGCAACAAAGGCCTGAAAATCAACGAAGTGGAAAACATAGAAGAATTCTTTACCAAGGCCCGCCCGTTGCGCGAATTATACGTGCGCCGTTACGGGCAGCAGGCCAACGATCTACTGCAACAAATTGACGCACTGCGGCAATAAAACAGGCGTTGGAACGCGCATCTTTGCGTTTTCCATCGCCTGTTTCGTTTTTCCCTGCTTCATATTTCTGCTTCCATGCTTTCCTGCAGCAAAATTTTCGCTTGCCGCGTCGCCCATTTGATTTCATTGGCGATCACCGCCACCTCCAGCAGGCCATGCATGTAATAGCTTCCTTCAAAGCGCGGCTGCCATTGCTCAATGGCATGGGTCAGCGCTTCCCAATATTCCTCGCTAATTTCTTCTACTTGCACCGTTCCTTCGTCAATAATCACCGTACGCAGCTTGCCGTTTACCCGAATGACGATAGTACAGCCGCTTTCGAGCACTTCTAAAATCGCCCTAAATTCTTCGCTCACGGGAGGATCGCCCACGTCATGTCGTCGTTCCACCCGCGTAGGCAGCAAATCAAAAATACGGTTTGCTTTTTTTACAATGGATTCGTTATAATCAATCAGTTTTTCCGCCTGCGTCAGCCACTCCTTCGGCTGCTCCTTGGAGGCCACCCCTAAATAACGCTCGCGGCTCATCAACTCCAAGAGCTGCCTGGCTTCCTTATTCAGTTTATAAATCCGTTTCTTCTCTTCCGGCTCAATGTGGGGTTGTTCACTCCCCTCCAGCCCCACATATTCTTGGACCGCCCGGCAAAAATAAAGCACCGCCGCTTCATTGGCCTGCCGCAATTTTCCTTTCAACGCTTGATTATAACGCGGCGGCCACAAAACCACATTGATCAGCATCGCTGCGCCCAAACCGACAAAAATAACGCCGGTTCTCGCCAGGGCATGCACCAAAAACTCCTCTGTACTGGAACTCAGCACAAATAGAGCTGCCACAATCCCCATGGTAATGCCGCTGTGCAAGTCCAGCTTGATATACAGGGGAATAAGCAAAATAACAATCAAGCCTGCCGAAAGAGGCGTCACCCCCAAAAAATAGCCGAAGCAAAAGCCCGCCAAAACCCCTAAAATATGGACTAAAATTTGATCCTTAGCCGCCCGAAAGCTCAAAAAAATAGAAGGCTGCATATTAATAACCGCTGACACAGCCCCAAAAAAAGCAGGTTCTAGATCCAGCAGCTTACAGATAAACATGGTAACTGCCACGGCAATACCGGTCTTAATCACTCTAGCTCCAATTTTCAAAACGTCATCCCCTAATTGAAAATACCCATACCAAGGCCGCTTCACTGCAGCCAAGTTATGGGTATTTCTCGCCTTTAACGGCAAAATCCTGCCGTTATTCCGGTTAAAAAACTTTAGACCTCAATGAGTTCATACTTTTTCGTGCCTAAGCCCAGCTTTTCCGCATGGTCCACGCAGGAAAGCCAGTTGGTTTCCGGATGGGCCGTACAAAAATGATCCGCCTCTGTGCTATCTTTGCGAGCGGCCAGTTGTTCGCCCAAATGGCTGCCGGGAATGGCTGGCGCCTTGTTAGCCATATCGGCGCAGGCCATGTCCAGCGCTACGGGGTCAAAAGAAGCAAACATGCCTAAATCTGGAATGATCGGCACGTCATTCTCTGCATGACAATCGCAGAACGGCGCCACATCCACGACCAGACTGATATGGAAATGCGGCCGGTCATTCAGTACCGCCCAGGAATATTCGGCAATTTTCTTATTTAAAACATCGTTTGATTCGTCCCAAGCCGCCGCAATGGCGTTGAAATGACAGGTTCCGATACAACGACCGCAACCTACGCAAATGGAATGATCAATACTAGCTTTTTTCGCAGTGATCGTAATAGCGCTATGAGCGCAAATTTTAGCGCAAGCGCCGCAACCTACACAAGATTTTTCCCGTACCCGCGGCTTGCCGTCGCTGTGCATTTCCATTTTACCGGCTCGGGAGCCACAGCCCATGCCAATATTTTTTAAGGCGCCCCCAAAACCGGTCAATTCATGCCCTTTAAAATGGGTCAAGCTGATAAAAATATCCGCGTCCATAACAGCCCGGCCAATCTTCGCTTCTTTGACATGCTCGCCGCCGACTACCGGTACATACGCTTCATCCGTACCCTTCAGACCATCGCCAATAATAATCTGGCAACCGGTTGCAAAGGGATTGAAACCGTTTTCATAGGCCGCGTCCATGTGCTCCAACGCATCTTTACGCCGCCCCACATAGAGGGTATTACAGTCTGTCAAGAACGCCTTGCCGCCCTGCGCCTTAATCACATCTACAATGACCTTGGCATAGTTAGGACGCAAATAGGCCAAGTTGCCCGGCTCGCCAAAATGAATCTTAATAGCCGCATATTTTTCCTTAAAGTCAATATCCGTCATTCCTGCTTTTTTCACCAAATGCTCTAACTTTTGAAGCAAGTTCATTTTGGATGTCGCCCGCATATTGGTAAAATAGACCTTTGCTTTTTCCATAAAAGACCCTCCTACTATTATTTTTTAATCTCCAGCCGCGCTGTGCACAGGCTGACAAACGCAGGAGCTTTCTCCAGCGATAAACGCGTCATACCCTTGCAGTTTCCGGTCAATTCGAGTCAGGTATTCCTGCATGCGGCAGATTTTTTTCTCTACATCCCGTTTATGCTGCGCAATTATTTCGCGTCGTTGAAAAATGGTAGCATCTCCTTGCTGACAAAGAGCTACATACGCTTTAATCTCCCCCACAGACATACCGGTATCACGCAAACAACGAATCAGCACCAGCCATTCCAAATCCGCCTCGCCGAAAAGGCGATTTCCGTTTTCATCCCGCATCACCAGCGGCAACAGCCCTTCTTTTTCATAATATCGCAAGGTATGCGCTGAAATAGAAAATTGCTCAGCCACCTGCTTGATAGTGTAATTCATCCCGCTTCCTCCGCATGCCTGCAAGATACTCCCGACACTCATAGTACACCTTAGAGCGCGCTCTAAGTCAATGGGCAATCTCCACTTTTCGCAAAAAATTTAAAAGCGCCGCTTCATAATGCATCGGCTCCTGCTGGTAGCTTTTCACATGGCGCGCCCCAGCTACAAGCATCAGCTCCGCCGCCGGATACGCCTGCTGCAATTCCCAACTATTCTCCGGCGCAATATCCTCATCCGCCTCGCCGTGAATTAAGAGCAGCGGTCGTCCGGCAAACTCTCCCACAACCTGTACAGGACTTACTTTTTCCGGCTGCAATCCCGTTAAGATAGGAGTTACCGCCAAGATCGTCCGATTAAAGGGCACGGCCGGCAATCCCGTCCATACCGAAAAATTCGTCTCTAAATACCGGGTCAAGTCTGCAAAAGGCGCATCAGCAACTACCGCCGCAATCGATGGCTCCGCCGCTCCCGCCAGAATAGCCGTTGCGGCGCCCATGGAAAATCCTAAGAGCGCCACCTTGGGATTCAAGTCTTGGCGGCTGTGCACGTAGTCCACCGCCCCCAGCAGGTCTCTTACTTCGTACTGCCCCACGGAAGTCATCTGCCCCGCCGATTCGCCGCTATTGCGATAGTCGAAAAGCAGCACGTTCATGCCGTGCTCTACCAACACCTTCGCCAGCGGCAACAGCGGCACATCCGCCTGCTCGCGATTTTGCCGATACCCGTGCGAGCAGATTACGGTCAAGCGGTTTTCCGGCGCTCTAAGCAGCCACCCCTGCAAATCCAAACCATCTTGGCGGCTGACAAAGCTCACCGGCTCATAGGACAAGCCAACTACCGCCGGCGTTGTCTGCAGCGCTTTGCGCGGAGGGTGGGTCAAATTCCAGCCTACGTACCCAGAGATTCCGATGATAAAAACGCCTATCACAGCCATTGCCAACGCAAATAAGCGCAGCGGTTTTTTCCAAAGAGCCTTCATGCTTTCCCTCCTGCTGCCTCACTCCTAGCAAAACGCTCTGCAACACTCGCAGCCAACATTCCCTCGGCAAAAAAGACTACTTCTCCTTGGATGGTCACCCTGTCATCCTCTGCCACCCAACCATAGATCCGACTGGGACGGCCCACTTGCCGCCCTTGGCTGATAGTAATGCGTTCGCCTTTACGGCAGCGTCCATGGCGCACAAGATATGAATATAAAGGCCCTGCCGCGCTTCCGGTAGCCACATCTTCCACCAACCCCTGATTATCCCAGGTGCGCGCCTCCAGCGTCTCCGGCTGAAACACATATACGAACTTCGCCCCCCATAAAGCCAAGAGTTCTGCAAAGTCCGGCGCTACAATTCTTGCTTCCTCCAGATGCTGCCGCACTGGCACCAACAAGTACGGCAGTCCGTTAGACGCCACCTCCAGCGGATATGCTGCGTGCAAATCGTCCGGCTGTAACTGCAAAGCCGCAGCTACTACTTTCGCTTCATCCGCTGAAAGAGAATGACCGAAGTGCGTCTTCTCCAGCTCCATTTCCACTCGAAACGACGTCGCAAGGCGTGTGGAACGCAGAACAACCTCGCTTTCAGGCAACACAATCTGCAACTCCGCCTGCTCCTCTCTTGGATAATGGAGTTCATGCAAAACCGCTGCCGCCCCTAACACCGGATGCCCTGCAAAAGCCAGCTCTTCCTCCACCGTAAAAATGCGCGCTCGCGCCCTTCCTGGCGCCTGCGGATATAAAAAGATGGTTTCAAATTGTTTAAACTCCTGCGCCATAGCAAGTAAACCACCGTCTTCAATTCCAGCTTCCGGCGGAAAAAACACTGCCAAGCCATTACCTTGCAGAGGCTTATCTGCAAAAACATCTACATGAAAATATCGCATCAGCTCTTCGCCTCCTGCAAAAGAGTCGACACAATTCGCCAATAACTGCTCACGAAAAAACCTCCCAATAAAATAAAGCTATAGTCGGAGTTAACCAACCATAGCTTTATTCTGCATTTACCAGACAGCTCCTGCTACGCCGCCAGTTCTTGCTCCGCCTCTTCTTCCACTGGCTTACTGGCCCAATATCCCGCTAATAAGCTACCGATAATGTATTCCCAAACGCTCATTAACGCCCCCGGCAGCGCCGCCATAGGATCTAAATGGGCCAACGCCAAGGCCACGGCCAAGCCGGAATTTTCCATACCAATTTCAAAGGTAATGGCGCGCGATTTTTTCTCAGGCATCCCCACGGCGCGACCGGCGGTGTATCCCAACAATAATCCTACCACGTTATGGATACACACAGCAGCACAGATGATTAAAGCCATCGTCGCCATCTTCGACGCATTTAATGCCACAACTGAAGCAATAATTGCCACAATAAAGATAACCGATACTGCAGGAACCACTTTGGTCATCTTGTTGACCGCACTGGGCGCAATGGTATGCAAAAAAACACCTAGCCCAACGGGTACTAGTACGATTTTGACGCTATCCAGAAATAGCCCCCAAAGGTCAATAGGAATCAAGCCGCCCGCCAATAAGGAAAACAAGTAGGTCGTCAGTACCGGTGCTAAAATAGTATTTACACTGGACACCGTCACGGAAAGAGCGGTATCGCCTTTGGACAGATACGTCATCACGTTGGACCCCGTACCACTGGGGCAAGCTCCCAAAAGAACCATCCCCGCCGCCAGCGCCGGCGGCAGTTCCAGCGCATAGGCAATACTGACGCCAACGATCGGCATAATCAAATAGCGAAAAAACACGCCGAAAAAGACATCTTTAGGCCTTGTAAAAACCAAGCGAAAATCCTCTAAGGACATGGTCAGCCCCATCCCCAACATGATAATCCCCAACATATAGGAAATGTAGGGACCAATTGCCTTAAAGGGCGCCGGCTGAAAAAAAGCCAGCGCTGAAAAAATCACCACCCACAACGGCATTCCTTTGCAAATTCCACGCGCCAGCATTTCTAAAATTTTCATGTTCATTCTCCTCCTGTTTTTTATGTACGCAACCGCTATTCAGGCAAAACAAAAAGCCTCCTGCCTCCTTCAAGTCCAAGACTCAAAGGGGCAAGAGGCTACTCTCGCGGTACCACCCTTTTTCACAGATGAAATCATCTGTCTCTCATCGGGTCCAACAACCCTAGCAGGTTAACGGCTGCACTTTCTAAAGAAAGCCGAGACCGGCGCGGCCTACTCCCTGCGGTTTCAGCGTTGCTGTTCAGGAGCGACGATCCTGTTTCCTTCGTTGCCGGCTCGCACCACCCGCCGGTTCTCTGAAACGACATAAAAGCAAGAGTTCTCCCTCATTACATTTACGTATGAAATTTTCCAGTTTTGCCACAGCCTTACTATAATCTACATTTACACACATGTCAACATTTTTATGTTTTTATGCTTTTTTTGTTATATGGAACTCACAACAAACTTCTCTCCCCACATGTCTATTGATTCATGCTACAATAGAAACAGAATCAATAGGAGGTATGATCATGGGCAAAATTTCCGACAAAAGCAGCTATAAAAATCAGCTGGCCGCTAAAAAAAGCACTCAATTCTTTGCTAGCCGCCAAGCGGAACAAGCGCGCAAGCAGCAACAAAACAGCAAGAAAAAGTAAGAAGAACCGCTTTCCCCTTTAAGCGAGGCAAAGCGGTTCTTTATTTTTAATATAAACCTTACGCCAGCTTCCAACCTTCTACAAATAAGGTTTTCCAACCCAAAATATTGCGCACGTTGATCTTCAGCGGAATATCGGGCAGTTCCTTGGGTACATATACGGACAAGCCTTCAATGGAAGCCAGTTGATACAAGCTTTTATCCCTAGGTTCGCCAAAACGCACTGCCGGACTCTCTCTCATAGCAAAACAGCATTCATTGATAATCGGCGCCATTTCCAGATAGACAGGTTTCTTCTTTTCCCGAGCCAAAGAGCGGGCCGGTTCTGTAAAAGTCAGCATAGTCGTCCTCCGTTTTTCAACTCGCGATAGCAAAAATCTCAAAGATAGTATTTCATAATCATTATCCGTTGTATTCTTATTGTAGCAAATCTCTCTCTAGCGTACAAGAGACAACAGGAAGTGTATTTCGCGGTTCCTTTTACAAATTCCGGCATGGAAACAAAACGTCCCCGGAGCTGGCTTACTGCCGTTTCCAGGGACATTTTTTCGTTTACCTTACATGGCTTGTTTCAAGTTCTTTTGCGTATCTTTCAAAATAGACCGCCATACTTTAACAGAGTCCACAATGACAAAGACAATGAGGAACATCATGACCACGCTGGCCCCCGCCAACAGCAACTGCCCTTTAGGCAGGTAGAACTCAAAGATGTTATAGAAGCCAGCGGTTACCGCCGTCACCAGCATGAAGCAAAGCGGCGCCAGGGTAACCCAGGCGTATTTGGCTTTGCCCATACGAAGCAGCATCGTCGTGCCGATAGCCAACGCCATACTAGCCAAAAGCTGATTGGAAAGACCAAAAAGAGGCCAAATGGAGGCAATCGAGCCGCCAAAAATCAAGTAACCCCAAGCAAAGGAAATCAGTGCGCTTGTGAAGACAACGCCGGGTGTCCAGTTGGCGTCTCCCAACGGCTTGTAAATCATGCCTCCTACTTCTTGCAGCAGGTATCGGCCAACACGAGTGCCGGCATCAATGATCGTCAAAATAAAGAGGGCTTCAAACATAATGGCAAAGTGATAGAGGAAGGACATAAATTCGCCCAAACCAGGAATTTGCGAGAAAATATGGGCCATGCCCACCGCCAGCGAAACAGCACCGCCGGGACGGCCAGCCACATTTTCTCCTACCATTTGCGAAAGCATAGGCAGTTCTTGGACGTTCATACCTAATTTCGCAAACGCTTCGGGCACGCTGTTAATTGCAAAATAATCCGCAGGAATCAAGCTGGTTGCAGCAATCAAAGCCATGACGCTGATAAAAGATTCCGCCAGCATGGCACCAAAGCCGATAGGCAGGATTTCACTTTCATTGGTCAGCATTTTTGGTGTCGTACCGGTCGCAATAACCGAGTGGAAACCGGAAATAGCGCCGCAAGCTACGGTAATGCAGACAAAAGGCCAAACCGGGCCAGGCACAACCGGGCCGCCGCCGCTGATGAACGAAGTCACTGCAGGCATATGAATCTGCGGCTGCACAATGATAATCCCCAAGGCCAACGCACCAATAGTGCCGATTTTCATGTAGGTGCTCAAGTAGTCTCGAGGCGCCAACAGCAGCCATACAGGAAGTGCGGCGGCCACAAAACCATACAGCGGTAAAATGATATCCAGTTGCACGCGGCTTAGTGTGAAGAAAGGAGCCCATGAAGAATGCTGAATCCAAGCACCGCCTACAACCGCCGCAATCACCAGAACCACGCCAACGAAAGATGCTTCGCCGATGTGGCCGGGACGCAGGTAACGCATGTAAACACCAATGAAAAGAGCTATCGGGATGGTAGCCCCTACGGTAAAAGCACCCCAAGGACTGTTAAAGAGCGCATTTGCCACGGCAATCCCCATGCCGGCCATGGTAATGACCAAAATGAAGATAACGGCGATAGCTGCTGCCAAGCCTGCAGATTGGCCGATTTCTTCTTTGGCGATTTCCGCAATGGATTTACCGTCATGGCGAATCGAAGCAAATAAGATAATCATGTCATGAACCGCGCCGCCCAAACAGGCGCCAATCAGAATCCACAACATGCTCGGCAGATAACCAAACTGCGCCGCCAAGACCGGTCCGACCAACGGACCTGCGCCAGCAATAGCGGCAAAATGATGTCCAAAGAGCACCCATTTGTTGGTGGGCACATAATCATGACCGTCTTCATGCACAACAGCCGGTGTTGGACGCTTTCCGTCCAAGGCCAGCACCTTTGCGGCGATGAAGGCACCATAGAAGCGATAGCACAGGCTCAAAACCAATGCCGAGATTAGAACGAGATACAAACCATTCATAACCATACAACTTGCCTCCAAATATTGAATTTTAGTAATACTGCAATTCCAGCATAAGATACAAAATTCAATAAATAAACGCATATCGTATAAACAGAACAAAATGCCTTGCCAATGGAAATTATGGGATGCCAATGGAAATAAAGTTATTTTAAGCCCAAAATGATTTTTAGTTCTTTAATTTGGCTTTTACTTACAGGTATTTCTACTTCTGGATAATGCTCCATCTTTAGCCAATAGGTTCCTTTAAACCAGGGCACCACTTCCCGAATCTTATCTAAATTGACTACATAGCTTTTATGCACCCGCATCATGTGCGTACCATTCATGCGTTCTTCCAGCTCACACAACGTTCCGTTATAGATGGCTTCATCCTTTGCCGTTACAACGGTCACATTGCCGGCTTTAGCATAAGCGTAGACAATTTCCCCATAATTCAAAAGACGAATACTGCCATTCTTTTCTACGGGCAGCTTATCAATTTGAATTCTCGCCTCTTCCAGCACTTCATCAACCCGCTCTACTGCCGCATGTTTTTCCTCTTTTTGATATGCCTGCAAGCGCTGCACTGTCTGCCGAATCCGCTCTTCCTCAAAAGGCTTAAGAAGATAGTCCACCGCCCCCAATTCAAAGGCTTTGATAGCATACTCATCATAAGCCGTAGCAAACACAATCATCGTCCCGGGAGCTACTTTGCGAATCAATGCCGCCGCCGCCAAACCGTCCATATCTCGCATGCTAATATCCAAAAACACTACATCCGGTTGCTCCTGGGCCGCCAACTGTATTCCTTCGGCGGCATTTTGCGCTTCTCCCTTCACCGCTACGCCTGGAACCAGCGACAATAGGTAGCACAGTTCGTCTCTGGCCGGCCTCTCGTCATCCACAATGATGCTGCTGAGCATGCTCTTCTTCACTCCTTGTCTTGCACGGCAGCACCAAGGTGACCACCGTTCCCTCTTCCGGGGCGCTTTGTACGGTCAGCCCATAGGAGCCGCCATATTGTCCCTGTAAACGCTCATGTACATTCTGCATGCCAATATGCGCCACTGAATTCTGCTCCAGGGGATGACACGTCTGCAAATCCATACCCGCGCCGTCATCGCGAATCACAATAACCA
This sequence comes from Anaeromusa acidaminophila DSM 3853, assembly GCF_000374545.1. Lineage (NCBI taxonomy): Bacteria > Bacillati > Bacillota > Negativicutes > Selenomonadales > Sporomusaceae > Anaeromusa > Anaeromusa burkinensis. Next base: position 27,127 of record NZ_KB894595.1, on the reverse strand, counting down.
CATCCGAGCCTCGCTGCTGCACATCCAGCCAAATGGTTCCGCCTTCTACTTTAGGCTTCAAACCATGAACCACAGCGTTTTCAACAATAGGTTGGATAATCAAAGACGGTATTAGACAAGCGCCTAAGCGTTCATCAATATTTTCTTCAATACACAATTTTTCCTCATAACGGGCTTTTTCAATCGCCAAATACGCCCGCACCTGCGCCAGCTCTTCTTCCAAGGTAATGGCATGCCCCGCTTTTTGCAAAGCAAAGCGAAAAATAGAGCCCAGCTTCTGCAGCAGTTCCCTCGCCTGATCGGGCTTGGTGCGAATCAGCGAAGTAATCGTATTGAGCGTATTAAATAAAAAATGAGGATTAATTTGCGCCTGCAGCGCTTTCAACTCTGCCCGAGCTACCAGTTTTGCCTGGCGGTCAATTTCCGCCAGTTCTAGTTGAATTGAAAAAAGCTGCGCCAATCCTTTGGCAAAAACCACATCCGACTGATTTAAAAGCTTGGAATTCGTATAGTAAAGTTTAAAGCTGCCAATTACTTGCTCGCCCCGCTTCAACGGCGCTACAATGGCACTCTCTAGGCGACAAATACCACAAGGACAGCCAATTTCTTCGCGCGTCCTAGCTACATAGATTTCGCCGCTATCCAACACCCGCAAGGTAGCCTTCGTTAATTCATGGCGCCGATCCCGATGGTGTTCCGCTTCATCTCCCACAAAAGCCAGTACTTCCGTAGCATTGGTTACCGCCACAGCATGATAACTGCCGGTAGCATAGATAATATCAGCGGCCGCTTGTGCAGACGCTTCATCCAAGCCCTTCCGGAAATAAGCCAGTGTCTCCGCGGCAATCGCCAGCGCTTTTTGCGACTGCGCCGCGCCAGCTTGCTGCTGTACATCCATAGTCATACGAATAATAGCCATAAAAATAGTCAAACCAATGGAGTTAGCCACTATCATCGGCAATGCAATATGCTCTACCAACGTCAATGCCATGTCGAACGGTCTGGCCGTCAGCAAAATAATAGCCATTTGCAGCACTTCCCCGACAACGCCGCTCGCCAGTACCACCCACCAAGGCAGCGCCGCATGAGGATACCATTTGCGCACCATCCCGGCAAACAGCCCTTCTACCAGATTGGCTAGGGCACAGGAAAAAGCGGAAAAACCGCCAAACAAAAAATACCGATGCCCGCCAGCAATCAGCCCGGCGGCAGCTCCCATGACAGGCCCGCCAATAAGCCCCGCCGCCATGACGCCTACCACCCTTGAATTGGCTAATGCATCGTCCACCGGAATGCCCGCATAGGTACCGACAATACCGATCAATCCGAAAATCACAGCCAGCTTCACTTTGTCGAAAATGGTCACTGACCGATAATTTAGCCGCTGCAACAACGATGTCTGGGAAAGTAAAAAAGCCAGCGTCGCCGCAATACTCATGCGTTCCGCCATTTTTAGCAACAAGGAATCTTCCATTATGCACACCTCGTTTGTGATTATCCACTCTCCTTATTCTAGCGAGTACGCTGGCAAAATAAAAGAGCTTCCTGCCCGTCTGTATTAAAAGAAAGTAAGGAAATCAGAGAGGCCCGGGAATTGAACAAGAATAAAGGGAGTAATCGGAGGGTACGCATGAGGGCCACAAAATTTTTAAAAAAAGCAAAGCAATCGCTGGGCAAACGATTGCTTTGCTTCTTTTCTTTTTGTAATTCTACTTCAAGGAGCTGCTACTTCGCTGAGTACGCTACCTAAAATGCGAACTCCAAGGAGCCAATGATTTAATGAGCGCCTCGCCTCAATAAGAGATTTTTTTGTTAAACGAGGAAGAAAACGAAGGCATAGCGGCGCTCTGCCGAGGATTTCTGACAAAGTTTAACGGAAAAAGATCTATTTGGGCGTGAACAGCGAGTAAATCACTGGCTCCTTACCTGTCAAAAAAAGGACTCTTGCCGCTCACACTGAGAGGAATGGCGTACGCAATGGTTACTTCTGCCGGAAACAGCTTCAAATTGAGCGCCGCCCGACCCGCACTGAACATAACTCGGCTGTCTACATGATGCGCCGACGCCACATGCGCCGCCGAACCGATAGCAATACCCAAATCGCCGATGCTCATAGCGCAGTTGCCGCCGTTTTGCGCACAGGTGGCACAGTCGCCATGGCCGCAGTAACCACAAGGCTTAACACCTATGGGTTTAACCTTCTGCCCTAGGAGCAGCACCACCGGCGCTTTTTCCAGACACCCTGCATCCCGATCAAAAAAGGCCATACCCGATTCTACCGCAATGCGTCGCATTTCAGCGGACAGACGGTCCTTTTCTTCACCGGAAACCAACAATGTCTCCAAATTATCCACGCCTTTGGCCTTGGGCGCTGTCCGCGCCGCTACGCACATTAGATCTGCCACCTGCTCTAAGCCCCGTTGTTCCGCGTCTTGAGATGTAATAATCACTGCGCATCCCCCTTGTTTTCAAATTGACTCTATGGTCTCATCATAAGCAATAGGGTCTTTAAAAACAAGTACGCACTTATACGTAAGGCAGTATGCTTTTGCATACTGCCTTACGTATTGTTTATTCGCTTTGACTTGCCAAACGTTTGTAGACAGCCAAGCGTTCCTTGGCATCTTGTTCTGTCTTCGCAAACAAAGCTTCTCCTTGTTCAGGAAACTGCTTTAAGAGAGACGAATAACGCACTTCGCCCAGCAAGAATTCGCGGAAATCCGCCGTCGGCTCCTTGGAATCCAGCACAAAGGGATTTTTGCCGCTTTCCTTGAGGACCGGATTGTAACGATACATCGCCCAGTAACCACAATCCACCGCTTTTTTGATTTCAAGCTGACTGCAGCCCATGCCAGCTTTAAGTCCATGGTTGATGCACGGTGAATACGCGATAATCAAGGACGGCCCTGGATAGGCTTCCGCCTCGGCAATGGCTTTGAGCGTTTGGTTTTTGTCTGCGCCCATGGCAATTTGCGCTACATACACATAGCCGTAGCTCATCGCAATGAGTCCCAAATCTTTCTTCTTGGTTTTCTTGCCGCTGGCGGCAAATTTAGCAATAGCCGCCGCTGGCGTCGCCTTGGACGACTGACCGCCGGTATTGGAATATACCTCGGTGTCGAACACAAGCACATTGATGTCTTCGCCGGAAGCCAGCACATGATCCAGACCGCCAAAACCGATATCATAGGCCCAGCCGTCGCCGCCAAAGAGCCATTGAGAACGCTTGACAAGAAAATCCTTGTTTTCATGCAAATAGCTCAAGAGTTCATTTTGATTCTTTACGCCTTCCAGCATGGCGCCGAGACGATCCGCCCGTTCCCGGCTGCCTTCGCCTTCCTCGTAATGTTCCAGCCAGTCCGCACAAGCCTTTTTCCACTCTTCACCCAAGTCTAAGGCAGCGGCTTCCGCCACCTTTTGCGCCAATTGCTGACGCAGTTGTTTCACGCCCAACGCCATGCCCAAACCGTATTCGGCGTTGTCTTCAAAGAGAGAATTGCCCCAGGCAGGCCCGTGTCCGCGATGATTGGTCGTATATGGAACCGAAGGCGTACTCCCCGCCCAAACGGAAGAGCAGCCGGTAGCGTTAGCAACCATGAGCCGATCACCATAAAGCTGCGTCACCAGTTTGGCATAGCCTGTTTCCAGACAGCCTGCGCAAGCGCCGGAGAACTCCAGGAGCGGCTGCTCAAACTGACTGCCTTTGACCGTAAAGGGATTAGCAGGGTTCTTTTTCGGAGTCAGCGACACCGCATAATCCCAAAGGGCAACCTGCGATTCCTGTGAAGCCAACGGCTTCATTTGCAGCGCTTTTACTTTAGCCGGACAGATTTGTTCACAATTGCCGCAGCCAGTGCAATCTTGCGTTGAAATAGCCAAACGGAAATGGAGATCTTTCGCGCCAACAGCGTCTTTAACGGTAAAGCCTGCCGGAGCGGCCGCTTTTTCCGCTTCATTCACCAGAATGGGACGAATGCTGGCATGAGGACAAACGAAAGAGCACTGATTACATTGAATACAGTTTTCTGGCTGCCATTCCGGCACATTAATGGCAATACCGCGTTTTTCATGAGCCGAGCTTCCCATAGGATACGTACCATCCACATGAGGCAGAAACGCGCTTACAGGCAAGCTGTCTCCTTCCTGACGGTTCATCGGCACCAGCACGTCGCTAATAAACGCCGGTACGTCATTCGTTTGCGCACTCTGAGCCGCCGATGATGCATTTTTCCAGCTTGCCGGCACATTCACCTGTACCAGACCGGCGATCCCCTTGTCGATGGCAGCGTGATTCATTCCCACCACTTTATTGCCTTTTTTCCCATAGGTGCTGACTACGGAATCTTTTAAGTACTGCACGGCTTTTTCAATGGGAATAATCTGCGCCAGTTGGAAGAAAGCCGACTGCATAATCATGTTGAAACGGCCCCCAAGGCCCAGCTCTTGCGCAATACCTACAGCGTTGATCGTATAGAAACGAATATTTTTCTCCGCCAAGTAGCGTTTCATCGCCGCCGGCAGATGGGTTTCCAGTTCCGCTGCAGACCAGTTGGTGTTCAAAAGGAATGCGCCGCCCGGTTTTAGGCCTGCCAGCAAATCGTATTTATCAACATAAGATTGTTGGGAACAGGATATAAAATCAGCTTTATCAATCAAATAGGGAGACTTGATTGGCTGGCTGCCGAAACGCAGATGCGAAACCGTGATGCCTCCGGATTTTTTGGAATCATACGCAAAGTACGCCTGCGCATACAGATCGGTTTTGTCGCCAATAATCTTGATCGCAGATTTATTGGCGCCTACCGTGCCATCAGCGCCAAGACCCCAAAATTTGCAAGCTTTGGTTCCAGCCACAGTAGTATCGATATCCTCACCTTCCGGCAAAGATAAATGGCTGACATCGTCTAAAATACCGACAGTAAAGTGATCTTTAGGCTGCGCTGCCTTTAAGTTGTCAAAGATACCCATAATGTGCTTCGGAGTAACATCCTTGCCGCCTACGCCGCAACGGCCGCCGACGATAAGAGGCTGCCAGTCTGTACCGTAAAAAGCGCTTTTCACATCTAAGTACAGCGGTTCCGCCGGTGCGCCCAATTCCTTGGTACGATCCAGCACGGCAATTTTCTTAACGCTCTTCGGAATGTGCTGGAAGAAATGTTTCAGTGAAAACGGGCGGTACAGATGCACATTCAGCAGGCCCACCTTTTCGCCTTTGGCGTTCAGATGATCCACTACTTCTTCGACGGTCTGGCACATGGAGCCCATGGCAATGATCAAGCGCTCCGCGTCGGGCGCTCCGTAGTAATTGAACAAGTGATACTCCCGCCCGGTAAGCTTGCTGATTTCCGCCATGTATTCTTCAACAATCTCCGGCAGCTTTTCCCAGTAGCCATTGGATACTTCCCGCTGCTGAAAATAAATATCCGAGTTCTGCACAGTGCCGCGCAATACCGGATGATCCGGGTTAAGCGCCCCGCGCCGGAAGGAATTAACCGCCTCCATATCCAAGAGTTTCCCCAGCTCATCATACTCCAGCATTTCGACCTTCTGCACTTCATGAGACGTACGGAAGCCGTCGAAGAAGTTCAGGAATGGCACGCGTCCTTTGATGGCCGCCAAATGAGCGACTGCCGACAAATCCATGACCTGTTGGACGCTGCTTTCCGCCAGCATCGCAAACCCGGTCTGACGGGTTGCCATCACATCAGAGTGATCGCCAAAAATGCTGATCGCATTAGCGCCAACCACCCGAGCGCTGACATGAAATACGCCAGGCAGTAATTCACCAGCAATCTTATACATGTTCGGAATCATCAAGAGCAAGCCTTGGGACGCCGTATAGGTCGTCGTCAACGCTCCCGACTGCAAGGAACCATGCACCGCACCAGCCGCGCCGCCTTCGGATTGCATTTCTACAACCTGCACAGTCTGTCCAAAAAGGTTTTTGCGCCCTTGCGCCGCCCACTCATCTACGCTCTCCGCCATATTCGACGAAGGCGTGATGGGGAAAATGGCCGCTACGTCGGTAAAGGCATACGAAATATGCGCTGCCGCCGTGTTGCCGTCCATGGTCTTCATTTTTCTACTCATTGTCCTTGCCCCTTTCTTTTTACCCAAACTATTCTCTATCTTTTTTCAGCTTTTTCAGCTTATACGCCACTTGATAGTATGCTAAAGAAATCCCTCTTCGTTTCAGTTCTGCGGATATCTTGCGCACCCCCAGACCCAATGCCGACAAACTGAGAAGAAGCTCTTCCAGGCTCTCCTGCTTTGCCGCCGATGCAGCTGCATCTTTCATGACGCTTTTCGCTTCCAGCATAGCCATGGGGATGTCATCTTCGTCCACTACCAGCTTAATCAGCTCATGCCCCTGCGACAGATGATTCACCATCGGCGCGACAGCGTCAATACTAGCATTGACTACATCCCGGAACTGCCGGACATTGCGGTCAAAAACCGCCGCTAAAAGCAGCTCCGCCGCACTGCTTGTAAAATGAACCTTCAGCCGCACATTGTAACGGGCTTGCGCCTTTTGACAGTATAGCTCCACGAACTGTTCCAAAAACTGCTGTTTTTCCTGGAAGCTGCGCTCCCGCAGCGGCGGCAGCTCAATCTGGTACTGAGCCAAACGCTGGTAAAGTTCCGGCAAAAATACTTCTTTTAAGTTTTGGCTGGACGCCGCAATAATAATGACATCCACTTCATGCTCGGTCCGACCTCCCATGCGCCGCACTAAGCCGGATTCGATAAGCTTCAGCAGCATGGTCTGGTGCTGAACCAAGGCATGAGCCTCATCCAAAAACAGCACGCCCCCATTAGCCACTTCCACAAGACCAGGTTTATCGAAGGCGCCCGTAAAAGCCCCCTTATCAGTACCGAAGATCTCCATGGCCGCAATGTCCGCATTGGTAAACTGTGCGCAATTCACCTCGACAAAAGGTGCGCCTTCCTTCAAAATGCCAATTTTGCGGGCAAAATGATACATCCCCTGAGCCAGCATCGTCTTTCCGGTGCCAGTCTCTCCCAAAATCACCGAATGCCTCGGACCGCCGACCGAAGCAATACTGCGCTGCGCTTTAAAAATCGCATTGCGTAAAGATCCATCCGCGCCGATGAAGCTGTCAAAAATACCGCTTCCCTGGCTTAAAGTCAACTCATTTTCCAGATACTCCAACGTCCGAGCCAATTCATCCAGTTCAGTAATGTCCCGAAACGTGGAAACGCCTCCGTAAAATTCGCCTTGCCGGTACAAGGGCACTGCATTCACAATAAAGGTCCGCCCATTTCCTTGCGCCATTTTTTGATCCAACAGCGGTTTTTGGTCACGAATTACATCCAAGAGCGCTGCATGCGGATAGTACTCGGTAATATGTTTACCAATCATGTCCTCGACGCGCGCAGAAGCATAATTGGCGGAGCTGGGGTTCACGTAAGTAATATAGCCTTTGGTATCTACTACATTGACGGCTTCCCGCAGATTATCCAAAATGGTATAAAACATTTCCTCCGTATGCGAGGCCAATAAACTCATGAACTTCCTTCCTTTCCTTGATCCTTTCCGCTCTAGCCCGCTTTTGCGTCAACACGACGTTATTAAGACTAAGCAATTCAAATGCCAAGTTCATAATTTTGCGGAATTTTCTTTTCAAATCCAGCTTTGGCGCGCCTTTCAGCTCTACGCCCCCTTGCAGGCAAGCGGATAAAGATATAAGATTTCGTGATATTTTTGTTCTATTCTGTAGATTAAGTATAACACTTTGACACACTTCTAAAAACAAAAACGCCTCTTGCTCCTTAAGCTAGACAGCTTAAAGGGGCAAGAGGCGTCGCTCTCACGGTACCACCCTTTTACAGAGTTTATCTCTGTTTCTCATCAGGTCCATCAACCTTAGCAGAATAACGACTGCACTTCCCGCAGGAAGCTGAGACCGGCGCAGCCTAGTCCTCCAAGAGGCTTCAGCCTTGCTGTTCCGGAATGATTCGCACTTTTACGCTGCTGCCGACTCGCACCAACCGCCGACTCTCTGAAGCAGGTTTCGAAAAGCACAGGTTCCTTCATCACATTTTGTTTATAAAATTTTTCCGAGGATGTTTTAAAATATACCGCAAGCATTTCCCTTTGTCAATAATTCATTTTACATTTTTGTTTTGTTTTTTTATTTATATTTGATTTTTCGTAAGCATGCTGCAAATATATTCTTCCGGTGTAGAGCATTGCATCGCTCCTGACATAACACAGCAGCCCGCTGCCCCACAAGCCAGCAGCTCCGGCACCCGCTCCGTCGTCACACCGCCAATGGCGAATACAGGTATGCTGACTGTCTGACACACTTCGCGCAGAAAGTCCAGGCCGCGCGGCTCCAACTTTTTTTTGCAATCGGTCGTATAAATGTGCCCGGCAACAAGATACGCCGCTCCCAAAGCCTGGGCCTCCGTCGCCTCTTCCACCGCATGAATCGAAACGCCCACTTGCAGTTCCGTTAACATGCCAGGTTCCGCCTGACGCAGTTCTTCCATGGACAAATGCACTTGCCTTAAACCAAGTCGCCTAGCTACACCAACGTAGCGGCGCACGATAAGACGTACGCCCCACGGAGCGCAGCGTTCCTGCACTTCCCGCGCCAGCACTTCATAATCCGCTTCCCCCAAATCCTTCTCCCGCAGCAAAATCGCTTGCGGCTTCGCCTGGGCCAAACGGCGGATACGCTCCAAAAAATCATCGGAACACAAACTACGCTGGGTCACGCAAATCAATTCCGCCATAATTACACCCGCAGATAATCCGTATATACCGGCTGCAAGCCGCGGGCCAGCACCATTTGATGGACCTCGTCAACGCTGCGGGGATCGGCGATTTCAAACTGTTCGTCGCCTTTTTCCTCTTCGCTATGCCCGCCAACGCCCACGCTGACGCCGGAAGAGATCTTTGTCGCCACAAGGCCAATGACATGATCCCTAAACCCGGCTCGCTCTCTGGTAGAAATCGTAAGACCTGCAAAAGGCATGAGCAGACGATACGCCAGCATCACCTGCAGCAGTTGTTTCTCATGAACGTCATTGGCGTTATTGGCTGCATTGTTGATATACGGGCGCAAGCGCGGCGTAGAAAAAGAAATCTCCGCATGAGGATATTTCTGCTGAATCAAATAAGCGTGAACGCCAACGGAAAAAGCGTCTTTTCGGAAATCGTCCAACCCCAAAAGCGCTCCGAAGGCCACACCGCGCATCCCGCCCAACAAAGCCCTCTCCTGCGCGTGAAAACGATAGGGGAAAATGCGCTTGGGTCCGCTCAAATGAACTTGCTCGTATTTTTCCGGATTATAGGTTTCTTGGTATACGCAGACGAAATCACTGCCACAGGCGCGCAAATAAGCGTATTCATCCGAATTGAGAGGATAAATTTCAATGCCAACGGTCGAAAAGTATTTCGCCGCCAATTTGACCGCTTCGCCAATGTATTCCACGCCGGATTGCTTGCGCGTCTCGCCGGTAAGAAGCAGAATTTCCTGCAGCCCAGTTTTAGCAATAGTCTGCAGTTCGCTTTCAATCTCCTCCAGCGTCAGCTTGCCCCGATGAATGCGGTTTTGACAGTTAAAACCGCAATACACGCAGTGATTCTCGCAGTAATTGGCAATATAAAGAGGAGTAAACATCTGCACGGAATTGCCGAAATGCTTACGCGTCTCCCAGCGAGCGCGCACTGCCATTTCCTCCAAACAGTCTCCCGCCGCCGGAGACAGCAGTACGCCGTAATCTTCCAACGAGATCGATTCTTTAGCCAAAACGCGCCGCACATCCGTAGTTGTATAGTTTTGGTATTCATACGCCGCAGTCCGCTTCAGCACCTTTTCAAGCACATCCGACTCCAGCGCCTCCATGCCCGGCTGGTATTCCATATGATTGACTCTTGCTTTTTCCATGCTTACGCCTCCAAAAATCCGGTCAACGGGCTGGAAGCTTCCGCCCCGTCCAGCACCCGTCCTAAACCAGCAAGATAGCCTTCCCTCCCGGCTTCTACTGCTTGCTTAAAGGCGCGCGCCATCTGCGCCACATCGCCGGCGGTGGCAATCGCCGTATTGCACATCACCGCAGCCGCCCCCATCTCCATTGCCTCGCAGGCCTGCGAAGGACGTCCAATGCCAGCGTCAACAATAATCGGCAAATCAATTTCTTCAATTAAAATCCGAATAAACTCCTTCGTGCACAACCCTTTGTTACTGCCAATAGGCGCGCCCAAGGGCATGACCGACGCCGCTCCGGCATCAGCCAAGGCTCTGGCTGCATTTAGGTCCGGATACATGTACGGCATAACCTGAAACCCTTCTTTAGCCAAGATTTCCGTTGCCTTAATGGTTTCCTGATTATCCGGCAGCAAGTACTTTGAGTCCCTTATGACTTCCAGTTTCACAAAATCGCCGCACCCAAGCTCCCGGGCCAGTCTGGCGATACGCACCGCTTCCTCGGCGTTGCGGGCGCCGGAGGTATTAGGCAACAGCGTAATGCCCTTCGGTATGTATTCTAAGATATTTTCCTGACCGCCCACATTCGCTCTCCGCAGCGCCAGCGTCACGATATCTACCTCACCATGTTCGATAACCGCCTGGATCAGCGGCAATGAAAACTTTCCCGACCCTAAAATCAAGCGAGACTTAAATTCTCGACCGCCAATTTTCAATACATCTGTCATTTTTTACATTCCTCCTACTTCTAATTCGCCCACAAGCAGGCGCAGCACCATATTGGCTTGATGCCCGGCGCAAACTTGTACGCGCGGTGCCATCAAGCCGCGCCCTCGGCAAGCGGCGCTTTCTAAATCGCCACAGACATATAACCGTTCCATAACCTGTCGTGTTTGTATCGTATTCGCACTGCCAAAACCAGCCATGCCGGAAGCCGCCACAATCTTTGCTTGAGGCAGCTTTTCTAAAGCTGTGTTCACTAATATAGCCTTAGCCGCCGGCTTGTCAAAAGCCTCACAAATCACGTCGTACCCTTGAAAAAGTTCCACTACATTTTCTTCTTCCACGCGAACCGTGCGCGTTTCCACTTGAATAAACGGATTAATTTGGGCCAGTTGTTCTTGCAGCGCCTCCGTCTTAAGTAGGCCCAGGTGACTCACATAGTAGCTTTGGCGATTTAAATTGCTTGGCTCTACGACGTCAAAATCCACTAAAAACAGCTTGCCAACGCCAATGCGCGCCAGCATAACCGCAATATTAGAGCCTAACCCGCCCAAACCGGCAATCGCCACTTTGCCTGCTTTAAGCTTGTCGTGCACATGCGGCGTATGGCGGGAGCGCATCAGGCTTTCCAATTCCGCTTGCGGCGGCAGCACGCCTTTTTTAATGAGCGCTATCGTATCGCCGTCCTGCAGTTCACAATCCTCGTCTGTCTGAAAGCCATTGACAATCAGCACATCCGTGTCGTTTCCCAGCTGCTCTCTCACGGCAAAGGCCGTGCGGCAGGACAGTTCCCTTTCGTTGCCGTTAACTTCAATTTTCATCTCAGCCGCCTCCTACAAAGCGCACGATTTCCAGAATATCCTCTTCCTGTAGTTCTACTTTCTCATAGTCTGCTTTGGGCACAATCTGTCCGTTGCGCTCCACGGCAACCATGCGGCAGTCAAAACCTCTTGCCGCCAAATAGGCCGCCAGGGGCAATGATTTTTCCAGGCAAACTTTCTCGCCATTCACACGCATAACGATCACCTCCTTTTAGGTACGAATTTTAAACAAGAGTATAGGGAGTATAGGGAGGGCACGACTGAGGGTGACGGGTAAATAGAATAGAAGGTGGACACGAGAGTAAATACAAATTTTCAATAGCAAGGCAACCATGATGGCTGGCGTTGTATTTGAGACTTTTATTGGAGCAAGACGGTCCGCAGGACGAAAAATCGGCTAAGACGGAGCACAGTTTCGCCTGTTTGAGCGCAGCGAGTTAAGAAACTGCCGACTGCGCCGATTTTTTCGAGGCGAGCGCAAATCTTGTCTCAAATACAATGTTGCCATCTGCTTTTTTTGCCAACAGCTTATGTTCTGACTTCACAGTGACGACAAAACAAAAAGCACAAAACGAAGAGACACCCTTTTGGTGGTGTTCCCCATTTTGTGCTTCTTTAATTGTTTTTCAGTATACTATTGTTTGCATAACAATGCAATACTAGGCTTTTTTCACAAATTCCGATTTCAGCTTCATGGCGCCAAAGCCTTCAATTTGGCAATCAATATTATGATCACCCTCCACTAAACGGATATTCTTCACTTTAGTACCAATTTTCAAGGAAGAAGAAGCTCCCTTCACTTTCAAGTCCTTGATGATGGTCACGGCGTCGCCGTCGGCAAGGCGGTTTCCATGGGCGTCTTTGACTACCAGGCCTTCCTCCGTCGCTGCAGCTTCCCCGCCAGCCCATTCATGAGCGCATTCCGGACAAATAAAAAGGCCCCGATCTTCATAGGTATATTCGGAATTACATTTAGGACAATTTGGCAATGTCGACATCTACACATTCTCCATTCTTAGGTTTTCTTTGCATTGTATTATATCATAAAGACTTTCTCAATTTATGATTATACTTTATTCTTGACTTTAACTAAAGTAAGCTTTAGACTATAAATAATTAAGTGTATATGCACCAAAGGAATCTGCAACTATGAAAAACAAACTACTTACGTACCCTAAACAACCCAGCATCTGCAATTGCATGAATGTACGCCGTGCATCGCGAGCTGTCACCCAGTTCTACGATGAACAGCTCAAGCCATGCGGCATTACCATCGCTCAATTGTCCATGCTGCTCCGCCTCAAAGAAACGGATGCGTTGACGATCAGCCAGTTAGCTCAAAACATGCGCATTGATCGCACAACGTTAAACCGCAATATGAAACCGCTTTTGGAAAACGGTCTTATCATTTTACAGCAAGGCAAAGACTCACGAACCAAATTGGTTTCCTTGACAACCCAAGGGCGGCAAACCGCAGAAGAAGGCTGGTCCTGCTGGGAAAAAGCGCAAGAACTGCTCCTAACCTATCTGGGCAAAGAAGATACAGCTAAACTAACTGCCTTACTAAACAAATTAGAGGCATTAGCGCCCTAAGAGTCTGTAAGCAGCCAACCATTTTCATTTAAACGTTCAGGTGTATGTACACTAATAAAAAGAAAGTAGGAAACTACCATGAAAAAAAATTATTCTATTTTAAATGCCGGTCCTTTTGAAACACTACAGGAGAAAGAGTATAACGGCTTCTCAGGAAAACTTTTTGTCGGCAAAGACTTAGGCCTTACAGGCTGCGAAATGTCGCTAAACCGCTTGGCCGCCGGCACTGCCATGCCCTTTGTACACGCTCACAAGAAAAACGAAGAACTGTATCTGATTTTACGGGGAAGCGGCGTCTTTTTTGTGGACGGCGAAGAATTTCCCGTACAAGAAGGCGCCCTGATTCGTGTTGCCCCTGCTGGCGAGCGCAGTTGGAAAGCCAGCGACAGCGAAGACCTTTACTTTGTCTGCATTCAAGCGCAAGAACACAGTCTAACCCAGGCCACCAGAGATGACGGTATCCTCTTGGATACCAAAACTTCCTGGATGCATTAAAAAGAAAACGAAAGAACCGAGTTTACTTTTTCGCAAACTCGGTTCTTTCTTATACTCAACTCTAAGAAGGAAATCAGCACGGCACGTAGAATGTTGTGTACTATAAAACAGCCACGAAGGTTGTCAAATGACTACGAAAGTCATGCTCCAAGCTGATTGGAGCTTTTTTGTGCGCCTTGCCGGAGATGAGCAAGACGCCAGAAAAAGAAAATGACAACAAGGAGTGACCTTTGTATGCACATGGCCGATGCTCTAATTTCTCCAGCAGTTGGCGGCGCAATGTGGGGTGTAACCGCTTGTCTGACCGCTTACGCTGCCAAAAAAGTACAAAATGATTTAGAAGAACGCAAAGTCCCCTTAATGGGCGTATTGGGCGCGTTTGTCTTTGCCGCTCAAATGATTAATTTCTCCATTCCCGCCACCGGCTCCAGCGGTCACTTAGGAGGCGGCCTGCTCTTGGCCATTCTTTTGGGTCCTCATGCCGCTTTTCTCACGATTGCTTCTATCTTAATGATCCAAGCTTTATTTTTTGCCGACGGCGGTCTTTTAGCGCTCGGCTGTAATATTTTCAACCTAGGCTTTTTCCCTTGTTATCTGGCTTATCCCTATATATATAAGCCCATTGCCGAAGGCTCTTTTTCTAAAGGCCGCATCCTTGCTGCTTCCATTTTGGCCGGTGTATTAGGACTGCAAGCTGGCGCTTTTAGCGTAGTTCTAGAAACATTGTTTTCCGGCATCAGCGAACTTCCTTTTGGCACCTTTGTATTGCTGATGCAGCCCATCCATCTGGCCATCGGCTTAGTGGAAGGACTGGTTGTAGCAGCAGTTGTCAGCTTTCTGGCTCAAGCGGCGCCGCACATACTATCCGGCCCGGCTCCTACTAGAAACATACATCGAACTAGTTTAGCTGCTTTCTTCTGCCTGGCCCTTTTCATCGCTGGCGGTCTTTCCTGGTTTGCCTCCACACAACCAGACGGGCTGGAGTGGTCTATCGCAGAAACAAGCGGCCAAGAAGAATTGACAGCCAGTAGTGAGGTTCATGCGCTGGTGCAACAATGGCAAAACAAGTACTCTCCCTTCCCGGACTATAATTTCAAGAGCGAAGAAACAGCAGAAGCAGCTGCTGATAGCAAAGATACTTCCTGGCCTTCTGTAGACGCGGGCAAATCTGTGGCTGGCATGCTTGGCGCTTGCCTCACCTTATTCTTAGCTTTTTTCACCGGAAAAGCCCTGCGCTATGTCGCCAAACATCATTAAGTATCCTAAAAAAGTTGTATCCCAATAGAAAGCGAGTTACATGCGCCTATGCTTAAGGCCGAATCATCCTGGCTGGATTTGCGTTGTCTGGAAGCATTGTCTTCTCAGACAGCGTTCCTTCAACAGCTGCATCCCACAACTAAACTGCTGACAACACTGTTGTTTTTACTCATCCTCGCTTCTTTTAATAAATACGAGTTTTCGGCGCTGTTACCGCTTTGCCTATACCCGATTGGCCTCTGCACTCTCGGCGGCATCCCTCCCGCCGTCATCGCCAAACGGTTACTGATAGCCGCCCCGGTTGTTCTCATGCTCGGCCTATTTAATCCTTTTTTTGACCAAGCTATTTACATATTACCGGGGGGATTTACTATCTCTAAAGGCTGGGTTTCCTTTGGCGTCATTGCCTGCAAGCTGCTTTTCAGCGTATCCGCGTCTTTGCTGCTAATTGCAACGACTGGCTTACAGCCGCTCTGCGCCTCCTTACGTACGTTAGGTTGCCCCAAAGCCCTTGTGGTTCAACTATTATTTCTTTACCGGTATCTGCATCTATTATTAGAAGAAAGCAGCCGCATTTTGCAAGCCTACCGTATGCGTTCTTTTCAGGGAAATGCCATAGCCATGCATGCTTGGGGCTCACTTCTTGGACAATGGCTGCTTCGCAGTATGGAACGAGCGGAACGGATCTACCAGGCCATGAGCTGCCGGGGCTTTAGCGGAGAAATGCCCGGCAACCTCCTACCCTCCTGGCGCAGCCGTGATACAGGCTATTTTCTTGCGTGGAGCGCATTTTTTTTGCTCTGCCGCCAATTCAATCTACCGCTAATTCTCGGCAGCCTATTGATAGGAGGTTCCCCATGAGTCATCACAAAGTCACTTTTACCGATGTGCAATATCTGTACCCGGATGGTACCGCTGCTCTGCAAAATATCACTTTGGACATCGGGCACGGAGAAGCGGTCGCTATTGTTGGCGCCAATGGTTCCGGCAAAACCACACTGCTGTCTCATGTTTGCGGCGCCGCTCTTCCTACTGCCGGGGACGTAAATATCGGCGGGTTTCCCGTTGCCAAGGAAACTTTAAATCATATTCACCGCACCGTCGGCATGGTATTTCAAGATCCTGACGATCAACTATTTATGCCGACAGTATACGAAGATGTCGCTTTCGGTCCGCAAAATTTAGGTCTTCCCGCCGACGAGGTAGCCCGTCGCGTCCGCACGGCTTTGGAATGCGTCGGCGCTTGGGATATCAATGATCGTCCGCCGTATCGTCTTTCAGGCGGTCAAAAGCGCGTCGTCTCTATCGCCACCGTCCTGGCCATGGAACCCGCTATTTTGGTTATGGACGAACCGTCCGCTTTCCTAGACCCTTGGGCGAGGCGCAGTGTGCTGCAGCTTTTGCGCAGCTTTCAGCACACCAAACTCATTGCCACTCATGATCTTGACCTGGCCTTGGAACTGTGCGAGCGTACCGTGGTTCTGCAAAACGGACGCATCCTCGCCGACGGTCCCACACAAAGCATCTTTACGGATCAAGATCTCTTAGCCCAGGCGCATCTGGAGCTGCCTTTCTCTTTGCAAAAATGCCCCATCTGCTCGAAGGTGAAAGGGTAACGCAAAAACTTTTGCACAGGAGAACCTGAGAATCAGAGGATACAACAGAGGGTTACGGAATATAGAATTGAATTAAAACGCGGTCACTCGAAAAAATTCGAATGGCCGCGTTTTTCATTAGGTTCTCTTGTTCAACTCGCTTTCAGTCTTCCGTGTCCGTCTAATTACCGCGCCAGCACTTGCTCCAATGTTTTCTGCAAGACTTCTTTGCGCATAACCCCTTGGGACTGACTAACCACCATCCCGTCCGCATCCAAAATGAAGGTCGTAGGAATGGCGGTAATGCCATACGCTTTTACCGCTTCTTGTTTCGTATCGTAATATACAGGAAACGAAAAACCATTGCGCCTCACAAATTCCGCGGCTTTCCCCTGGGTTTCCCGCGAGCCGTCTGTCAAGTTGACCATCATAAACTGCACGCGTCCCTGGTACAATGTATATACCTGCTGGAAATCCGGCATTTCCTCTCGGCAAGGCCCGCACCAGCTAGCCCAAAAATTTAAAACAACCGGCTTGCCTCGCAAAGAAGACAATAACACCTGTTTGCCTTCGGCATCCAACACCGAGAAATCAGGCGCCTGTCGCTTAGCGGTTTTTCCGCCCTGCGAACTTGCCGCTTCTTGACTTTGCTTTATTTGCGTCCCCGTATCTGTCGTCAGTGACCGATACGCAACGCCAGCTCCGACCAGCACAACGACCAAGACAATTACTAATGCTAAAATTTTCTTATTCATCATTGCCTCCTAAAAACTAAGCATCCCTAAAAACACTCCCAACCAACCGGACATCATTAACAAGCCTAAAACAATAAGCAAGGCCGCGCAAATCTTGTTAATCACATGATAATTTTTTTTCACCGCCGCCAAAGCGCCTTTGAGATGATCCAGCAGCATCGTCGCTATAACAAAAGGTATCCCCAGCCCCAGAGAATAGCAAAGAAGCATCACTATACCGCGAACCTCCGAATCCTGTTGCGAAGCTAAGAGCAACGCCGAACCCAAAAAAGCGCCTACACAAGGAGTCCACCCTAATGCAAAGACCATGCCGAAAAGAATCGCCGAGCCCACTCCCAAAGGACGCACCTGCACGTCAACCGCATAGGTACGGTTCAAAAAACCAATTGAAAATAGCCCCGCATAATTCAAGCCAAATAGAACAATAATCGCGCCAGCTACCAAATCAA
Source organism: Anaeromusa acidaminophila DSM 3853 (assembly GCF_000374545.1). Lineage (NCBI taxonomy): Bacteria > Bacillati > Bacillota > Negativicutes > Selenomonadales > Sporomusaceae > Anaeromusa > Anaeromusa burkinensis. The sequence continues at coordinate 9,480 of NZ_KB894595.1, read as the reverse complement.
CCTGTCCTTGGTACTCCCGCAAAAAAGAACCTGCCGTCGCCGCAAAAGCCCCCATGGTAACAAAAATCAAAGTAAAGCCCAAGACAAAACCCAACGCATGCAATAACGCTTTGCCCGAAGAAGCGCCGCCGCCAAAATAAGCGGCGTACAACGGCAAAAGAGGCAGCATACACGGCGAAACAAAGGTAATAATCCCTTCTAGAAATGAAATAAGGTACTCCATAAAATCCCTTTCCTATTATGCAGATTAACTACAGTTTCTTTTACCATACATTCGCTTTTCAAAGCACGATTCCTTTCAGCCGTTGCCCTTATCTGCTAAAAAACAGTTGACAAGTATACAATCACCTAGCTATAATCAGTTTAACAATTGAATTGCGTTTACTGGTGATGATGAAAGAAAGTAGTTTCGTCCTTGTCATACAGAGAGCTGGCGGTTGGTGCAAGCCAGATGAACAAACGAAATGAAGTTCCTTTCGGAACTGCAGGCTGAACTCAAAGTAGGCTGTGCCGCAAAGCCCACGTTACGGGCGTATGAGTAGATCTTCGGATTGAAACAGGGTGGTACCGCGGCATTGTCGCCCCTTCGGTACGACTCTTTTTTATTTCTCAAGATTCAATTTGGGTGGTACCACGGCTTCAACCGTCCCTCTATCAGAGGGGCGGTTTTTTCTTTCAGTTTGCTGGCCAGCCTGAAAGAAAGCATATACTTTTTTCATGGGTAAGATACTTCAGGAGGTAGAAATTATGAATATTGCTTTTTTAATCGTTTGTCTTTATATTGTGCTCTTATTCGCAATCAGCTACTATGCCAAGCGCCGCTCCGCCGGTTCGGCGACGAACTATGTCTTAGCGGGCCGCAAGCTGACGACCCCCTTGATTACCGTCTCTATCGTCGGCTTAGCTGTCGGCGGCGCTTCCACTATCGGCGTAGCCGAGCAAGCTTACAAGGTGGGCTTGTCTGCCGGCTGGTACACCACTGCTTGGGGCATCGGCGCCATCGTCATGGGACTGTTGGTCGCCAAAAAATATCGTGAGCTTAACATTACCACTATCCCGGAACTTTTAGGCCGCTACTATGACAAAAAAGGCATGATCGCCGGCATTGCCTGCCAAATCATTGTGCAGCTTGTCGTTATGTCCTTACAATACATTGCCGGCGGCAGCATTCTCTGCGCCCTTATGCCGGAGGTCTTCACCTTGACTACAGGCATGCTGACCAGCGCCGCTGTATTTATCGGCATTACCTCCCTCGGCGGCATGTGGTCCGCCAGCCTTTCCAACCTCCTCAACGTCAGTTTAAAATACATCGGTATTATCCTGGCTACCATCGTCGGCGTCAGCCAGGTCGGCGGTTTGAACAAGCTCCAACTGCAGTTGCCGCAAAACGTTCCCTACATGGATTTTTTTGACGGCGTCGGCGTTATGGGCATTATCACCTGGATTGTGGTTCTTGTCACCGTTAATCTTTCACTGCAAAGCATCATCCAGATTTCCTTGGGCGCCAAAGACGTCCGCACGGCTCAGCGCGGCTTCATTATCGGCGGCTTGATGATGCTCCCCATCGGCTTTGTCAGCGCTCTCATGGGCGTAATGGCGAAATCCATGTTCCCTGATGTCAGCCCTGCGTTGGCGCTGCCGAAAGCCATTATGTCCCTGGACCCAGTGTTGGCAGGTATTACCCTGGCCGCCCTTTGGGCCGCCGACGTTTCTACCGCCTGCAACCTGCTGCTCAGCTCCGCCACCTTGTTTTCTCAGGATATCTATAAAAAATTCGTCAATCCTAATGTAAGCGAGCAAAATTTCCTGCGCATCACAAAAGGCGCGGTTGTCCTTTTAGGCCTTTTAACACTGACCTTGGCCATGACCATCAGCGGCATTATCAGCACGCTTATGATCGGCCTCAGCCTCATGGCGGCTTTCAGCGTTATTGTACTGTTCACCCTGTTCGCCCCCAGATTTTGCCGCAAAAATTCGGCTTTCAACACCATCCTCACCGGCGTCGTCGTTCTGGTCCTCTGGCAGACCGTACCGGCCGTACGCATCCTGCCGCATGTGATTTATCTCGAATGGCTAGCCTGTTTAGGTACGTTTTTCCTTACCTATGCGCTAGACCGCGAGAGCATTGCGGTTGTCGAAGAAGAGTGCGCCTAAGCAACCAAATAAGCAAACTAGAATAATCAAAGGGACTGCGGCCAAAAAGCTGCAGTCCCTTTTCCATATGCACTCAATTAACTTTTCATTCACATATAGTATCCCATTACTTACACGATTATCGCTTTATCGGATTAAGTCCGTGACAGGTTATTCAAAAAATCCAAACCCGCCTCATATTCTATTTTCCGCGCGACTTCGCATGCTAAGTCCAAGTCAAAGCAACACTGCAGCAAATACAACCCCAGTTCCAAGCCGGAGCTGACACCGCCCGCGGTAATGACCTTTCCGTCCTGAACTACTTTGCTCGCTTCCGTTTTCACGCCGTAAGCCGCTAACTCCTCCATGGCCGTGTGGTAGGTAGTCGCCCGTTTACCTAGAAGCAGCCCTGCTTCGGCCAATAAAAAAGCCCCTGTGCATACCGATGTCAAATAACGAGCCCAGACTGCCTGTCGCCGCAAAAAATCCTGAATCACTGGATTCTTCATGGCTGCAAAGCGACCTTTGCCTCCAGGGGCAATTACAATATCCAACTTCGGACACTGCGCCAGTGTACAATCCGGCAACAACCGCAATCCATTAAACGCCTGCAACGGCTCATTCCTTTCCGCTACCAGATGCACCTGAATCGAATCGGGCCGTATTTTATTAGCATAATTGATTGTTTCAAAGGGCCCTATGAAATCAAGCTCTTCCACTTGCGGAAATAGCACGATCCCAACCTGCAAAGCGGCTGTCTTCTTTATCATACTTTTCTTTTGTTGAAAGCTTTCCAGATAACGCAGCAACTCCGACGCAATCCCAGCCGCGTCATCCAAGGCGTAACAAGGAACCCCCGGCAAGGACGCATCGCCGGCAATCGCCAGCAATTCCTCCGCGGAACTGCGTAGAGACGCTTGGAGTTCGGCGCGATACACTTCAACTTTAGGCTTGCCGCCTTGTTTAAAGCCTTCGGTCAAAATGAGATCCACGCCGGAAATCATAGCCGACACTTCATCCAGTGATTTTTCAGCAGGTACCTTTTCCAGCAATGCAACTTTTTCCGGCGAGGAAATGGCCACGACATCGGCTCCTGCTTGCGCTAAACGCCAGGTATCCTTGCCTGGGTGGTCCATCTCAAAACGATGCGCATCATGCTTGATTACCGCCAAACGCAAGCCGCGCTGCTTTAAAATGGCTACAACCTTTTCCAGCAAGGTCGTTTTACCGGCCCCGGAACAAGCCGAGACGAAGGAGACGATCGGAATTTTGTTAGTTTCCATACCCTACCTCCTTGCGGCGTAAAGCCTCCTGCCAATCTTGCGGCGTATTTAGATTGAAAAACAACTGCTGCACATCACCAAACCGTTCCAATTCCGCTTCTTCTATATAACAAGTGTTAACCTTGGCAAAAACTTGCCGCACTTGATTATCCCCCGCTTGCAGCAAGTCTTCGATAACAGGTAAGCAACTGCGAGCATATACTGCGCACAAAGGTTCTACATGCCCTCGGCAACGCGGAATTACCGCGGCAAATCCCTCTTTCTTAGCTGCTAAAAACGCCGTCAATTCTGCGGTTACAAAAGGCATGTCACAGGAAAGAACTAGGACCGCCTCGTGTTTTGCCTCCAGCAGCCCTGTATGAATGCCGCCCAATGGACCGCAGCCCGCGTACCGGTCCTGCACTTGCCGGATTCCCGGCAAACAACATGTATCTTTCAGGCTACCAACAACAAGTATATCGTCCGCAAGACCCCGCAGGCGGCAAACCGCGTTCTCCAGCAGCGTATGCCGCCCCCACATAAGCTGCGTTTTATCCTTGCCCATGCGCAAGCTCCGCCCGCCTGCCAGTACAATGCCGCTTACCGCCATCTTCTCCTCCTACGCCAAAGGTCCTGTCAACACCGCCGTAACTAGCTGACCTGCTTTCAACGGCCCGCTGCCTGCAGGCACATCCAACAAAGCATTGCTTGCTACCATAGACTGCAGCGCCCCATTGCTCTGCTTCCCCGCCAGTTTGGCATGCAATTGCGTCCCTTGCACCTCTAACCGCACCCGCACAAAGCGCCTCTGCCCGCTGGCCTTCGCAAACTCATCATCTAAAATAACGTCAACCCGCTGCGGCAGAACGGTTTGCCACCCCAGCATTTTTTTCAGAAGCGGCGCTCCCACGAGCTCAAAGGCAATCAACGCCGCTGCCGGATTACCGGAAAGCGCCAAGACCGGCTTACCCCAGCAGACCGCTCCCATAGCTGGCGAACCTGGTTTCATGTCCAAGCCGTGGAATAAAACCTTGGCACCCGCCTTTTGCAAGGCCGCCGGAAGCAAGTCATAGTCTCCTACGGATACACCGCCTGTGGTCACCACCAAGTCAGCTTGCCGCAGCGCTTCTTCCAACTGTGCTGTAATCGCCCCTTCTTCATCAACCGCTGTACCAAGCGCCACGGTTTCCGCGCCCGCCATGCGGCAATAGGCGCGCAGGCTATGTAGATTCGAATTGTAAATTGCCCCCGGCCGCAACGCTTGCGGCGGTTCTATCAGCTCGTCCCCCGTGCTGAAGAGAGCCACCTTGCATTTCCCGTAAACAGGAACCGTTTCCATGCCCAAGGCGGCTAACAGCCCCACAAGAGGCGGCGTTAGAAGAGCCCCTTTTTTAGCTGCCAATTCTCCTGCCGCAAAGTCTTCGCCAGCATATATGACATTGCTGCCGCTTGCCATTGGTGCAGTAATGCACACCACGCCGCCTTTACGTTCCACGTCTTCAAAAGGCACTACTACATCGGCTCCGTCCGGCAAAGGCGCGCCGGTCATGATCTTAACGGCGCAGCCTTCGTCTACTTCCCGGGAAGCGACAAAGCCAGCCCGCACCTCTTCCACAACCCGCAAGGCCACCGGCTGTACCTTGGAGGCTTGGCGGACATCCGCCGCCCGCAGCGCATAGCCGTCTAAGGGCGAACGATCAAAAGGAGGCAAGTCCAGAGGCGCAAACACATCCCGGCTCAACACGCTTCCCGCCGCTTCCGCCAGGGATATCTTTCGTTCTCCCACAGGCGCAGCCTGCGCTGCAAAAAGCTGCTGCGCCTCTTCCATGGACACATTTTTCTTCACAAAGCCGCTCCTCCCTCATCTCATTACGTCCCAAACGAACAATCTGGAAAATGGCAGCTCTCGCAATTTAAGCATAAGCCGCCTACGCCCCAGCGAGCGATTATTTCCCGGGTTACTACCCTCCCAGCCAACACCAAGGGCAGCACCAAGTCAAAAACAGTCGTACTGTTGTACATGACGCAGCCCGGCAGTCCCAGTACCGGCACAACTCCCATATACGCCATCAGGAATACCGAACCAGGCAAAACCGGCGCCCCGTAAGAAACAATTCTGGCGCCGGCCAGACGAATACCGGCCGGCGTCACATCATCCGGGTCCACCGACATGCCGCCTGTAGTCAAAATCAACTGGCACCCTTCCGCCAGTAGACTTTGCACCGCTTGGGCAATTTCCTCCGCCGAGTCCGGCACAAGCGCCTGCCGCACCACAGTGCAGCCAAAGACTTCCACTTTTTCTTTTACAACCGGCCCGAAACGGTCAGCAATTCTGCCGTAATACACTTCGTTTCCCGTTGTAATAATCCCAACTTTGCAGGGCTGGAACGGCAGTACGGAAATGACGTCCATCTCCGCAGCGATGGCCTCTGCCTCCTGCATTTTTTCTTCTGCAAAAACCAGCGGGATCACACGAATCCCAGCCACAATATCGCCCTTTTTCACCGTCCGTTCTTGGCTGCGGGTAGCCACCGCCACTTCGCCCAGCAAATTCAAGCGCAGCAAGCGCTCCTCGTCGATCAGCAGCAGACCGTCTTGTTCGGCAAGAAGATTCACCTTGCCTTCCTCCGGTTCTGTCATGGCAAGACCACCGCCGCCTACCGCCTTGGCCAAACGCAAGGCGGCGTCATTTTCATGTACAAATCCATCTTGCAGTTCCCATACATAGAGATGATCTTTGCCTAAAGATAAAAGCACGGGAATATCTTCTTCCGTCACAATATGACCCTTATGAAACGCCGGACCTTTAAACTCTCCCGGCACAATCTTTGTTATGTCATGACACAGGACGGTTCCAAGCGCATCCTGCGTCCTAATGGTTTTCATTTTCTGCAACCCCTTATGCTACAATCTCAATCAAGTCTCCTGGAGCAATCCAGCCCGGCTTTAGCACCTTTGCAAAAATACCCTCTCTGGGCATGACGCAGTCTCCTGTTTTTTCGCGAATGGCGCAGCCTAGATGACACTCCTTGCCAATTTGCGTCACTTCCAGCAACGCCTCGCCAATTTGGAGGCGAGTTCCCACAGGCAGCGTAAAGAGTTCTATGCCTTCTGTCGTCAAGTTCTCCGCAAAAACACCGGGTTCCAGATCAGTTACGCCCAGTTGCCGTATCTTCTCAAAACTCTCATAGCCCAAGAGGCTCACCTGACGGTGCCAGTCTCCAGCATGAGCGTCTCCCTGCAAGCCGCAATCCACCGCAAAATATCCCTTAGCAATAGGAACCTTGATTTCTCCTTTTTTCTCACTGCGATTCACCGCCAGCACGGACGCCCGTTTTTCCGCACTAGGCTGCCCGCATTCTTGGGCATCGCCGCGCAAAATCCCCAGGCCATGAGCCAACGCCGGAGCAATGGCTTCCAACGACTCTTTCACGCCTTTTACACTGCCAGGCAGATTCACAATCAGCGTCTTGCCCCGAATACCGGCTACCGCCCGTGAAAGCATGGCTTTCGGCGTTTTCTGCATGCCGTAGAAGCGCATGGCTTCCGGAATGCCGGGCGTAAGCTTTTCCACTACCTCCATGGTCGCTTCCGGCGTAACATCCCGTTCGGAAAAGCCGGTCCCGCCGGAAGTAATTAGCAACGGCGGCGCCAGTTCATCGCAAATATAGCAAAGTTCCCGGATAATTTCCTCTTTTTCATCAGGGATCATTTTATAATACACAACCGGATACTGCGCGCCTAATACTTCACGAACCGCAGGACCGCTCAGATCCTGCCGCTCGCCGCGCGCGCCCTTGTCGCTCAAAACCAGAACCGCCATTTCATAGGATTTCATCCCCAGCGCCTCCTTACAATACGTTCATTTTCTTCAATACCGCCAGACTGATCTCTCTGGCCTTACCTCCCATGGCCCCATCCGCTCCTTCAATATTGGTTGCGAACACATACGTTTCTCCCTGTTTTTTCACCAAACCAACAAACCAGCCCAAATTCCAATGTCCGTCCTGCAAGCGCGAACCGGTTTTCCCCATAAGGATAGCGCCATTTTTCTCCGCCACAGTGATATTCTTATACACAATGGCCTGCGTATCTTGAGAAAACGGCAGCTCTCCCCGCTCTAAACGCGCCAAAAACCGCACTTGCTCCCGAGCCGATATCTGCAAGGAAGAACCCAGCCAAAATTGCGTCAGCCCGCCGGAAATATCTTTATTGCCATAGTCGATCATTTGCAAATAGCTTTGCATTCTTACAGCGCCGATATCTCTTGCCAATTCTCGAAAATACCAGACTACCGATTCCTTCGTGGCTGACGCCAGCGTGTGGTCGTGATTCCAATAGGGAAAATCATAACGGGTCCCATCCCATTTTTTCAAGGTAAATACGTCTTCCTTATCCACGACTCCTGTTTCCAGTCCAATCAAAGAATTCGGTATCTTGAAGGTGGAGCAGGGAGACAATCGTTTCCGGCTATGCTCTTCATTATAAACAATATATCGCTCCGTCTCCAAATCATATAATACAAAAGTCCCGGAAAAGCCTTGAAAATACTCCGCTAAATCCTCACGCACCTCGCTGGGAGCGGCCAAAGCCTGCCCCAAAACCATTCCCTGCCAAAGAAGCAGCCACAACAATACCTTATATCCATATTTCATGCATACTCCCCCTTTCGTATGCAATCATTGTACAAGCAGCGCTTGCTGCAAACCATAACAGTCTCCTATTGCTTTCCTAAAGCAATCCTGACAGATTTCTTACGCTAAAATTTTTTGATACCCTACAATATCTAAGTATTGCCCGAACTTAAGACCTACCTCTTTATAATGAGCGCACCGAAAATAGCCGTTTCGTTCTACTAGGCGAATGCTTTTTTCGTTTTCGCCGCAAATCGTAGCTACCAGCACATGAATCCCTTGCTTTCGGGCATATTGTTCTAAATGCTGCAGGCCCAAACTTCCCAGCCCGCCCCCAATGCACCCCGGCTTCAAATACACGGTTACTTCCGCTGTCGTATCATAAGCTTCTCTTTTCTTATGTTGCGTCAAGAGCACATACCCGCAAAGCTCTTCCTCGCGAAAAATAACAAAGGTTTTATATTTTTCATTTTCAAAAAAAACAATTTCCCGCATGTCCTCCCGCGTCAGCGGCCGTGCATGAAAGGTCGCTGTTGAATTGAGGATATAGTGCAGATAAATATCCCGCACCGCATCCAAGTATTCTTCCTGCATTTCCCGAAAAACAACCTCCGCCATTTCCGTTACCTCTTCTCTGTCTTATTTTTATACTATTTTTCTGGACCCGTTGCCGGATTCCTGCTCTCAAACATTTCCAGCAGGAACTATTCGCCTCTGGCGCGAAATGCTATACACTATAATTCATTAACAGGAGGAACCATGATGCCGCAATTGATATTCAAAGGTCTTCCCGGCAAAGACGTCCAAGCCTTCAGCACCGCCCTCGTCGATGAACTAGAACAAATCGTCGGCTGTCCCCGAGACTACTTCACCTTGGAAGTGCCGGCTTCAACCTATTATTTTGACGGCCAGCGAACAGCTGCAACACCCTTAGTGCAAGTCAATTGGTTTGAACGAGGCCAAGACGTACAGGACCGTACCGCCGAGGCAATCACTCGCCACATACGCCTAGCCGGACACGCTCAAGTCGATGTATTCTTTATCCCATTGCAAGAGCTTCGGTACTACGAAAACGGGGTTCATTTCTAAAACGAAGACCGGACTGGTAACAGGAGTAAAGGGAGTACATGGAGGGTACGAAGGAGGGCTACGACGTTTAGCGTTTTATTTATCGATAAAGGACCGCACTCGGAAAGTGATATGCTACCCCTAGATAGGACAATGAAAAAACACATTGTCTTGTCTGGGGGTAATTTTATGCCACATAAAGAAAAAGTATCGGCCACTTTGAAGATAGATGCTTGCAAGAGGTATTTGGCCAAAAGCATGCGCATAGCCGATATAGCAAACACTCTGGAAGTTGATCAGAAACTAGTGAGGAGATGGATTTTTCAGTACCAGTCAGAAGGTGAAGCTGGCTTAAAACCGCAGAAAAGTAATCGAGTGTATCC
>NZ_KB894594.1:68595-113029 GCF_000374545.1 Anaeromusa acidaminophila DSM 3853 | reverse complement strand
GAAAGAGCATGTAGGAGTGTGTACGGAAGGTATGGCTAAAACATGGGCTTTCTATAGCCGATGTGAAAAAGAGCATTTTTCGTTCGGTCTCGCCAAAGGCTCAACCTAGTCAGATTTTGGCATTATGCCCAAACCGATAAGGACCTGATCGGATAACCTCTCTGACCAAATCACCCGTTTTAACGGTCAAGATAACCTCAAAGAATTATCTTATACAATTATTATACGTCTTTATTGACCGGTGTTCAAGAAGATAAGAAAAGACAAAAGAAGCCCTTTTTCAAGGGCTTCTTCTCAGTGAGCTTTTTTTTGATTACCGTAGTCGCGCTCTACGACTACATCTTCTCGGTGAGCTTTCTTTACTATGGTGGTCGTGCTCTACGACCATTCTTTATTTCACATCATAGGATTTCATTACTATTCTTAAGTCTTTACCAATTACGTTCCAATCAGACTTATTTGCTATAGCATCTGCTTCTTCAGTTGTATTGGATTCGTTATAAATATTTAAACTCGAGCCGACGTCAAGAACGCTTGCGATTCCACGAAACAAGCTGGGCGTTGAAAGCAAAAACTCGGACATTTTTCAACACCTTCCTATAACTTACTATCCAACATCTTATTAGTCGCTTATTGGCTTGCGACACACTTGCGAACCAACATTTTATTAGTCGCGTATTGGTTAGCGATATACTTTTAAAAAAGCGTGATCAACTGCTGATAACATTTGATACTTAGAACATACCGGCAAGGTCTATCCCTACGCTTTATATTATTATATCAATAACAATAGAACTTTTCAATACACTAATGATTTTTTGCGCTTTTTCCACCGTAACTCCATGGTATTCATTTTTTTCGTCTTTTGATACCATTGCTTCTGAAACACCTAACCTAGCAGCTAACTCTTTTTGTGAAATATTTTTATACAACCTCAACGAAATCAGCAATTTGCCAATTTCATTCAGATTATTAACAGAAGGAAATTCACCGCGCTTAATCTTTTCATATTCCACAAGGTCTTCTTCCAGTGTTAAATAAAAACACCAATATGGATTCATCGCTTGTTTGATTTCTTCTGGTGATAATGACATTTGGTTTAGCGTTTCTCGCTGCAATTCGAGAAATTCTCTGCTATTTTGCAAAGATTTTCTTGCATCTCGATATTCCTTTTCTGAACGAATCATGCTCTTCACCTCCAATAGTTTGTTTTCTTAATCTTAACCTATACGTTAACTTTAATCAATAGGGCTATGACATTGACTTTTATATTTTTATCTGCTAAACTTATAAAAGAATGTATGCTGCTACCTGCCATGCGGCTGATATAAATGGGCAGGAATCAGATTTTACCGCTATCTGTCTGGCGGGATATAAATGGACGGAAGTCAAATTAAAAAGAGTAGAAGCAGTTCTTATAAATCTGCTTCTACTCTTTTTTGATGTAAAAAAGAAAAACCTTCATAGACACAAGTCCTGAAGGGTTTGACGGGACAGAAACACTTCCTCCGTCAAAAATATTATATCATACAGATAATTAATTTTCAATTTGTTGATTTTTTATTTTAAGCATTATCCTCTCAGCTGATTCTTTCACTTTCCGTTCTGTTTCAGCTTTTTTGGTTAAAAATCTTTTTGCAAGCTCACCCCTTAATACCGGAATCTCTCTCATTGATGCAGGCACTATCATCACTCCTTGCAAAATTGGTCTTACATATGATTCTGTGTTAACGTACTAGACAGGCTCGTTGACCTGTCTTTCTACTTAAAGTATAACACTTTTTATAATTTAGGAAAATACTCACTGCGGTTGGCTGGAAATTTATGCGCTGTTGGCCGTTACCTTAGCCATTGTAATTATGGCTAAATCGTCTTAAAATGACAAAGGAGCCAGCGGCATCGTTACTGCCAAAGGCTCCGATAATAGAATAGGGAAAGGAGGTACCAAAATGGAAATACACATCCGGATCTCGCCCCGTGTAGTTCTTAAGGTACTAGCTCTTGCAGCTATTGCCTACAAGATCTACTCCTAACTCTACTCCTGCCGTCGCCCTTGGACAAGGCGGCGGCTTTTGTCTTTGTCTACCTTGATTGTACTATAACGTGGTACTAAATGACAAGTTTTAAGCTACGATTTTTTAAATTCCGCCAGTAGCTCTGCTGATGTGTACGCTTTGCCAGGGCCTTTGGCAGTCAATTCTTTCTGTACAGCTTTTTCGCCTCGTTGCCACTCTTGCGACCAAAACCAAGCTTGCTCTTTGGGCTTGTTGGCCCTTGCTTTCAGTCTTAAAAGAGCGCTATCGGAAACTTTCATATCTTCACTAGAGTGAATACCATGATCTTTGTCTTCTGTATACCAACCAGGCATCTCAACTTCTTCTGAAAATCCCTTATAAGTTAACGTTATTAACTTTGTACCACGAGTCATCTCTTGGCCGGTTTCCGGACAAATTCTCGTTTCCATACATACCACGCTCCCTTCATATAAAAAGTAAATAGTTTATCATTTATTCATCTTGCTCGATTCAAACTGATGGATTGATTCAATAAGTCTCCTATAATCTTCTGGATTGCTTCTAATTAGAAGATTTTCCATGATATTATCATATTCTTTTTTTGGTAAAATTACTACCCCGCTGCTATAGAGATCAAGTAACATTTGAGCCCCTACTTTTTTATCCCAATCATCGATTTTGTTTAATAGAATTTTGATATTTAGTGTAATCGTTTTCTGGTTTTTTATTTTATTTTCAGATACTTCAACAGCATGAAAACCTTGAACATGTTCTCCATTTACATAAGAAATTGCCTCGTTTAATCCTTCCACGATAGCGGCAGCAAGAGGACTAAGTTTTTTCTTTTTCATTAATTCAACCTCCTAAAAAGCGCAATAGCTAACATGCCATTGCGCTTTTTTCTAATTCAATCATTTACCTAATTCGATTGATACCACTGCAATTTCATTTTATTTTCCGGAGCATTGATGGCTGCCGTTTGCTGATCTAACAGCGACGTCCTGGGTTGCACAACGTATTCTGCTTCTTTAGCTTTCCGTTCCGCATCCGCCTCTTTTGCTCCATAAGTAAAGGTTTGCGGCTGGGCTGTATTGACCGTGGTAGCAACGGCCGGTTTGACATCAGCTCCATAAACAACCGGCATGGCTCCCAATTGCGCCACTTGTTTTTTCTCATTATCGGTCATTTCAACAGGCTGCGCTGCCGGCTTAATCTCTTTCTTTTCTTCTTTTGGCTTGCCTACGATGGCCTCTTTAATGGTGGTAAAGATTCGAGAAAACCAGCCCCAAATGCCGCCTGATTTTTTCTTAGGCTTTTCTTCTTTAACTGCCGTTGTTTTAGTATCATTGACTTTTTCAGCGGCAGTCGTTGTTGCGACGGTTTTCGTGTTTTTTGTTGTGTCCGTCGATTGCAAGGGAACTTGGGGCTTTGCCGTAGGCGAGGTGTTAGAAGTGCTGGTTGATACGTTAATGTCAGTTATTGCCGATACCGCGGCCGGCTTAGATGCTTCTGGTACCGAAGGGGTAGGAACAGAGGCTGTCGCGGTTTGAGCTTCTTTAGCCGATACAAACGCTGAATTTGGATTTTTCATTTCTGACAAATCGATTGATGTTCGCGAATACGGACGAATCATCAATTCGTCATCATTAGGGGCCGCCATTACCGTGGACCCTGCAAGCATAGTCCCCAACACCGTTGCGGCAATCACTTTTCTTGAAATCATGATTATTCCTCCCTGTTAGTTAACTTCTTTTCCATCGGTTCAAGATACTTGTATTTCTACTAAGTTGCGCTTCTGTCTCGGAACTAGTAAATAAGGGCGACCGTGGCGGTTGCGCTTCATATTGTTTCATTCTCGCATTTTGATCCATGAAAATTTCAAGGTATTTTTTTTCTATGATATCGTTACGAACCAAGTCCTCAATGCTTTTTTTCATTTCAACCATTCCATACCGTTCGCCCGTTTCAATTTGGCCTTGCAGCTGTTCTGGTTTGTTTTCGCGGATTATACTTTTTATAGCATGAGTCCCTACCATAATTTCCAGTGCAACTACACGCCCAGAAGAATGTCTTTTAGGGAAAATTTGTTGAGCAACTACGCCGATCAGTACATTTGATAACTGATTACATATTTTTTCCCTGTACTCCGGTGGTGTTACACTGATGATTCGGCTAAATGCTTCTGGAGCACTCGCCGTATGGAGCGTGGATAATACCAAGTGACCTGTTTCGGCGGCTTCTATGGCCGTTAAGGTTGTTTCGGCATCGCGCATTTCCCCCAACATAATCACGTCCGGGTCTTCGCGCAAGGCCGCTCTCAATCCATTTTGAAACGATGCAGCGTCCGAAGGAATTTCCCGCTGGTCTACATTGCATCGTTTATGAAAGTGCAAATATTCTACTGGGTCTTCTAACGTAATGATATGCCCATCTCGTGTCTCGTTTATATAATCTACAATGGACGCTAACGTAGTTGATTTACCACAACCGGTTGGCCCCGTTATGATTAACAATCCGTTAGGCCGGTTGGCAAAAGACGTAAAAATATCCGGCATTCCCAACTCTTGCAACGTAAGGGGACGTGGGTGAATGACTCGAGCTGCAAAAGCATACGAACCTCTTTGTTTGTAGGCATTGACCCGAAAACGTCCAACATTGGTTATTGGAATATTAAAATCTACATCTCCCCGTTCCTTAAAGCGGAGGCTCAGTTCCTCAGATAATCCAACATAGTAATCAAAAATTCGTTTTGTATCTTCCGGGCGCAATTTATCGTGTTGGAGCCTTGCGATTTTCCCATCAATTCTAAAAGTTGGCTCTGCGCCAACTGTAAGTAATAGATCTGAAGCTCTTTGTTTACAAGCTTGAATCAAAAGGCTTTCCATCATCTCTTTGGCAATTTGTTTATCGTTGGAATCCATGAAACTCTCCTTTCTTTAACCAAAAATTAGTCATTATAATATTCATCCTCTTCTTCGGTCTGCGTAACCGCTTGGCCATTCGCCGCATTGGCTCTAATGTATAACTTTCCACCCCAATAAGACCAGCCGTTAAGAACGAAGGTCCAAATCAAGAAGGTAAGCCCAATTCCCAAAATTCTCGGCAAGCCGCCCATCGATACGAAATCGTTAATAGTGAAGACCAAGAAATACAAAAATACCATCAAAACGTAATTCAAAATGATAAACAGCAACGAATTTCCAATATTGGCCTGGGCCGTATCAAACAAATCTAAACAGGCTTCTTTCATGCTGCTTTCCTTGTAGATAATACTAAACAGTCCAAACACCAATGTTACGGATAAAAAAGACATAAGGCCCATGAAGAGAATTGGGGAAAGATTGAACCCTTCAATCGCATATTTCAAAAGCAAATACACCACAAAAAACATACCGGTCCGGAGAGTGTATTTTTGAATCGCCATTTTGACATCGCTATCTTCGTCTTCTACTTCAAACAACACTTCCGCTGTTTTCTGCATTAGACCAACAAAGCAAATACTCCCCATTACGACCGATACGATCAAAGCCAAAAAAGCACCGAGAAAAATAATGAAGTCACTGGTTTCGTAGCGGAAAGCAAAATCATACACCATAAACCAAAATGAAGTTGCCGCAGCCCATCCAAAAATCTTTAACTTTTGCATTGTTCACGCCCCTTTTAAAAGCTATTTCCTAGCCCAAAAATAAATTGTGTCGGTCTACTTCCAGACTTTGCGACATCAAATCGCATAATGCCCATACCGGTTTTAATTCTTACACCAACGCCAACCCCTGCAGCGGCTTTCGAAGAAGACAAGCCCCAAGAACGACCTGCATCGCCAAATAAAACGGCTTGTACTGCATCGGACAAATTTCTTCGATATTCCACATTTAACACAGCACCTCCAGTTCCTCGAAGATTATATTCTTCCACACCTCTTACCGCTTTTTCACCACCAAGTGAAAACTGTTCGGCGGTAGGTAGATCTCCGCCGGCTAATTGCGTGGTAAAACGAAATGCCAGGGACGTTTTCCCTTTTTCGTCTAGCGGCATATAATGCCTAATAACGGATTTGAACTTTTCGAACGAGACGGTCCCACCTAAGATTTTCAACCCGTTGTCCAGTTTTAAATCAACAATAGATCCCTTGGTTGGGTTTTTGGTATCGTCAGTGGTGTCAGCTATATAGCCCAAGCTCAAAACTCTTAATACATCTCTCCTACTAGTCGTATTCTCTTCAACCGTTTGCGTTTCCATTCTTACGCCGGTAGTAAATTTAAACCGTGGATCATCATGCAACGCTTTTTCATAATAAATTGACCCTCCCTGCGTTCCCTCTGTATAACTATTACCATCAACAGTCCCCTTAAAGTGAGTTTTCCAAAGGCCCAAGGCCAAAGAATCATTACTCTGATGATAAAAGTTATCTCTGTATCTAAGGCTATATTCAGAGTCATCCGGGTTATACCGAATAGCAGCACTCACTTCTTTGCCTTCTCCATGAAGATTGTTTTCTTTCACTGAGCCCGTCAAAAAAGTGCCGGACCTTGTGCTGGTTCCTCCACCAAAGCGCCATTCTCCACTTAATGGCTCAGTGACTACAAAACGCAGTATAAATTCCCCTTTTTTTGCATCTGGGACCAGTTCCGCATGAACCTTGTCGAAATAGCCGCTATCTGTTAACTTGTTCAGTGCTTTATCGATATCTTTTTTGGATAGCGTTTTCCCTGGTTTTAAAAAGCTGACTAATTTTTTCGCTAACCACTCTTTCGTCTTTTTTAAGCCTTGAAATTCGACTTTTGACATGATTTTTTCTTCAACGACGAATTTAACATTTCCATCGCCATCAAATTTAACTTGGGTAACTTCAGCTAAGCTTCCCTTATCCTTCAGCTCTTTGTTGATACGCTCTGTTTCCGTTTTCAGCTTGTCATGCGTTAACGTATCCCCCTGCTTTAGCGAGGTTGTTTTATCCGAAACCTTGGCGCCTTCAACCGATACTTTTTTTATCTCATGAGCTTCCGTTACATGCAAAAAAACGGTGCACCCTTCCCCCATGGGAACAATTTTGGCTTTTACTTCGTCTACCATGCCACTTGCAATCAACCGATCCAGATCCGCCTGTAGCAGCTTAGTATCCAAAGGTTTGCCCGTTTGAGTACCTGTCACATATGGCATCAGTGTTTTAGCTTCAATGGTCTCTGTTCCAACGATATAGACATTTGATACCGTTGGTGCTGTTTCCGCATCGGCAGCCGTGCTCCAGGTTAGTCCCATAAGCGGAACTAATCCAGCTAGAAGAAGCGATAACCCTTTGCGATATGCAGCTTTATGGGAGTTTCTTTTGCAAAGTCTCATGCACTTTCCTCCAGTTTTTTACATGCCATGGTGATTTGATTCGGAAAAATTTGACTTGAAATATAGGTTTTTATAAATAAATGCATATTTTCTCGGAGTGTTAAACTATAATATTTTCCGTTGTAAAACGGGCACGTCAAAAAAGTGGAATTTGAAAATAGTGCTATGCAATATATAGGCACTTGATCTCCAATTATCGTCGTAACTTCTTTCTTAAGCGCTATCATTTCTTGATGCGTGCTTAGTTCACAGGCTGCGTTGTGAGGGCCCATAATTAAACCGAAGTTTTCATCTCTAACTCCGGGGGCATAATACGGCTTAACAAAGATGATTCCGCCGGAACCGGCATAAACAGTAGAGCCATGATAAAAACCAACTTGTTCCAACCCTAACGAACGCAAGCGTTTAGAGAACTCTTTTTCCATCAAAGGGTGAAACGTATTCCAATCTTTCAATTCGAGTAATGACTGGAGCCAGATAAAAAAGCAAAGCTCAGCAATAGCTAAGTAGGCAAACTGATAGGTTCTAAGATGACCCATAATTTGGAGATAGCAAAGGTAGGCATGTAGTCCGTAAAAGAGTGTAGTGTATCGATTCGTGCTAACAATGGACATCTACATCGTCTCCCAAAAGTGGTCTTTTTTTTAGTATACGGAGATGAAATCAAAAATTAGGCGTGGGGACGTATTTCTTCGTTACTTTTTTAAAAAAAATCTGCAGCTTTACTAAGTAAGCTTATTTTAGCTTAAGTAGATAGTATATATACGAGAGCCGGGAAGCCGCGAAATTACTGGCTTCTTTTACTCTAAAAATCACTAAAAGGGGTGGTATCACTCACTATTTGGGGACGTAGAATCACTGATTGGGGAAATCAAACTCACTTTTTGGGGGTTCCACTGTCACTTTATGGGGAGTTTAATCTCACTTTTTGGGGAACATGACTCACTATTTAAGGAATTAAGGTCAAAGCATTATTAAGTATCACTAAATGAGGAGTATTTTTATTGATTTTCCTAAATAGTATATATAAGGGGGCCTGAAGCCTTTGATATAAAAGGACTTTTTGGGGCTAAAAATCACTAAATGGGGAACTAAAACTCACAAAATGAGGAGTGCTTTTGGTACTGCTTGCAAGAAGAATACTCACTAAAAGAGGAATCGTTTTTTCTAATGTAATTATAAGGAGGGCGACAAAGCCCGGAAACACTGGAGTGGTATCTCCTAAAGCTCACAAAATGGGGATAAAAACATCACTAATTGGGGAGTTTTATTCTAAAGACAAAAAAGATGAGATTTAAAAAGAATCACTAAATGAGGAAAGACTTCTTTATTTTCATATTGTATTTATAAGGGGCTGCCAATGCTCTTGATAATACTGGATTTTTTCCTTCTAAAACTCACGGAATGGGGAAATAAAACTCACAAATTGAGGAGGAAAAGGTTCCTTTTGGAAAGAAAAACAATCCAAAAAATGGCAAAAATATAATTTTTTGTAATAAACTCACTAAAAGGGGAAATGAATGCAAATTACGCCCTTGTTAAACCATCACTAAATGGGGAAAAAAGAAGACTACACTGGCTCAATGTAGTCTTCTTCTAAGTATCACTAAATGGGGAAAATTTTGTCGATAGTGCAAGGATTAAGAGCCAAAAGAGAGTTGGGAAAAATAAATTTTGGCACCAAAACCTCACGGAATGAGGAATCAAAACTCACATAATGAGGAGTATGAGGATGGGATGGTATTTTAACAAAGCCAGATATAATGCCGCTATGGACGTTCAAATCTTTCTTTAAAACTCACAAAAAGAGGATTTTATCATTTCGTAGTAGCAATGAATATAGAAATAATCACGCTTTTAGTTTTTAGTGATGTTTGATACAATGATACAAGATTTAACGATTTATATTAGGAGGGACTCCCGTGAATGGATCGTCGATTGTTAGTGATATAGGAGTTGAGCTAATTCCGTACTCCGATAATAATCTAGACAATTACATAGTAAAGAGTCCTGAACTGGTGGAAGCGCAGTATTCGCTGCAACTCTATGAAATTAAGCTGTTATCATATGTTATTTCTCTTATCAATCCAGATGACGATGTTCTTAAAACCTATACGTTCTCTTTTAGTGATGCTACGCGAATTATGGGTGAGAGCACAAGTAATCGGAAATACGAGTATTTGCGTAAAACCATCTTTCAAATGCAAGAGCGCTTCGTCTATCTTCCAAACAAAAACCTGGAAATTAAAGACCGGCCACGCGTGCCTTGGTTTACGCTAGCGCAGGTGAACTCCAAAGATCGGACCGTGAGTTTGCAATTGCATGATCAACTTAAGACCTATTTTTTAAACCTTCCCAAGTTTACGAAGTATCAGTTCCGGTCTATATGGAGTCTTCGCAGTACGTATTCTGTACGAATGTATGAGTTGATGCGCAAAAACTTTTGGATTGACTCTCAAACGGGAAATATTAAGAAAAATACATGTGATTATACGGTTGCTGAATTGAGAGAAATGTTTGGAATTCAGCCGCACGAGTATAAAGTATATGATAATTTCCGAAAACGTGTGATTCATCAAGCTCAAAAAGAAATGAAAATGAGCACCGAATTGGCATTCGAATATCGTGAAGAAAAGCTTGGAAGAGCCATTCATCGTATTTATTTTACAATCTTCCTAAACAAGGATATTACCAACGATGAAGACGATGATATTCTCCCCTTTCAGCCATCGCCACGAAAAAAACGTAAAGCAGCTGCCGAAGCGGGGCTTTCAACGGGAGATCCGGTGGAGGATATTGTTACGCTATTAAAAGCTCATGGCGTTTATAAGAGCATCAGCCGGAAGTGGGTAAAACAATACCCTGTAGAACACATCAGAAACAACCTGGAGTATGCTTTAAAAGCCATAGACAAAAGCGCTAAGCCAATCGAATCAAAGTCAGGATTTATTGTTGCTGCAGTACAGGAAGATTGGTTTGGGGAAAAGAAGGAACAAGAAGCGCAGCAAGAGGAAACCAAAAAAACAATTGAGCTTACCATTCAAGCTCAACACGAAGAACAACTGGCATTACTCCCCAATGAAGTCTCGAAGGAAGATATGGAGCGAGTAAACAATTTTCTAAATAGTATCGATGCGGAAACCATACTAGCACTACGATATCAATGCAAAGAGTATCTTCAGCGAACAAGTCCAGACGGATGGGGACAATTCTTTGCTCCTGAGAAAAACCACCCGGCTCACGAAAACATGTTTAAAACCTACCTGCTTACCGTGGGCATTGTTCCAAAAACAAACAAAAAAACAAAATAAAAACAAAACAAAAAAACAAGCCTCTTGGGGAGTTCCCAAAAGGCTTGTTTTTTATATGGCACCGCGGCGATTTAACTCTTCCAGCATGGCTAGCCCACCGTATTCGTAGATATTGGTTTTATGGTGTTTAACCATCTTCTTGATTAAGTTGCGCAGCTCGTTGGTGATTTCGGCGCCCTTAATTCGTGAAGGTTTGTTTTTGTAATCTAAATATACCTCCCACCCGGGAAGCATGGTTTCCATACCTGTCTTGTTCTTAACTTTTTGCAATAAGGCTTTGGCTACGAACAAGCGCATGGTTTTATCTTCCGATTGGGCATTAAAAGCAATATCGATGAGTTCGATCAAATCGGCTGCCATTTTCAATTGCAGTGTTGACGAGGGGTTATCGTCAATATTTAAAAGTGCATCATCTTCTGGATCAATTATTGATGGTTGGTTGGTGTTAATTCGGCTTGAACCTTGTAAAATGAATTCGGCTTCTGTTTGACGAGGAAGAGTGCTACTGCCTCGCGGCTTTTGTGGAAGTGCCATAGAGCAGAACTCCTTTCTCTATATTAGATTAATTTTTCGATCTCTTTGAACAATGCCTTTACCTCTTCTGCCGATTTGCTTTTAGGAGCATATTCAATAACGCCAAGGCCTTCTGTTAAAGAACGTTTATAGTCTTGGCGAACAGATAAGGTTGAATTGAGACTATATAGATTATACTGATCCAAAAGCTGTTTCATGGATTCGTGCGATTCCTTCGCAATTACGGTATTACTCATTACCATATTGAAAAAGACGCAGGCGTTAATATCTGCATAGACCCTCGAATCTTCGAGAATCCTAAAGGTATCTTCTGTGGCCCAAATGTCATACATAGAGGGTGCTGTAGGAATAATTAAAATTCCTTTTGCAGCTGCTAAAATAGCCGAACGCAAAACCTGCGTCTCTCTGCCGCCGACGTCAACAATCACGTAATCAAAGTTGTTGAACGAAGGAACCACCTTATTGATGGTTGGAGTAGTAATGGCCACCGCCTGGATCGTGTTCTTCTCCCCCAGGGTTTCGACACGCAGTTCATGGAATGCCATGGTGCTGCCTTGTGGGTCGGAGTCAACCAATAAGACGGAGTACCCTTCTTGTGCTGCAGCAATGGCTAAGTTCGCTGAAATGGTGCTTTTCCCTACTCCGCCTTTAATATTTGCAACAACGATCGTTTTCAAAATATACACCTCCCAATGGTTTTTACTTATTATACACAAAAACAATAGAACAAACAAGGCAAAGAAAAAACAAACAAACAAAAAAACAAGGAAACAAAAAAGCCGCTACGAAGCGTAGCGGCAGTACTTCAACATCGTATTATATAGGAATTTGAAGTTTTTGTTTCATGGCATAATAAAAGTTTTTAACAAGAGTGGGATCAAATTGCGTTCCGGCATTCTCGGAAAGCTCGTCTAAGGCCTCTTCAGGAGATATTGAATTGCGGTATGGCCTTATCCCTACCATGGCATCATAGGCATCTGCTATGGCAAGTATGCGAGCCTCAATAGGGATATTTTCTCCTTTAAGGTTATCTGGGTACCCTTTTCCATCCCAGCGCTCATGATGGCTGCGTGCAAAAATAGCACAGCTTTGAAGAATTGGAAATGAAAAGCGAACTAGATAATCATATCCGAAGGCCGGATGAAATTTTATTTGTTTGTATTCCTGATCGGTTAGGGAGCCATCTTTTTGTAACAACGCTAGGGGCAACTGGATTTTCCCCATATCGTGGAGCAAGCCTGAAACTCGAATCAGACTAATCTTTTCAGAAGAAAAGCCAAGTACTTTCGATAAAAAGCTCGCATGACGCTGAACCGAACGAGAATGAATGTATGTGTAGGGATCTTTCGTTTTGAGGGTAGTGACAAGGGCAGCAATAATTTCTTCGGTATTGCGTTCTTGCTTTTCTAACAAAAAAACAGTGGTCAAAGCACTTTGCACAGCCTGGGTGGCCAACTGGACGCAGGCAATAGTTTGATCTGTGGGTCTTTCGGTAAATAGGGCGGAAAAGTGGCCAACTTTTTCGCTCCAAGGACTAAATAGCGGGTACTCAATGGTTTTATGCCGAAGTTCTTTCTTTTCGATTTTAGCTATCTTAACCAAAGGAATGAATTGATCGCCTCGCATGTGAAGAGATAAGTCCTGGTAAGAAGTTAATAAAAACTTCATTTCGCATTCCGCGGCGCCGGCTAAAAGGCGAAGAGATTTCATATTTCGTATTAAAACTTCAGTGAAAAGATAGCGTGGGTCAGAATTCGAGTCCTGGACTGAATAACTGATTGGCGAAAAACTTGCTAATTCTTGAGCTAAAGAGGTTCTTTTCAATTAGCCCACCGCCTTCCATAAGGTTAAATAAAGGACTTAATTGGTTTTCCCGGCTTTTTATGAATAAGACGGTCGGCAACAAGAACATGTCCTTTTCCATGGCTCTTTACTTTATATTGAGCCTGATCCGCGGTGGAAAGAAGATCGGTTGCGGTTGTTGCGCAATGTGGGAATGTGCTTACACCAATGGATAGAGTTGATTTGACCTCTTCCCCCGTATCTTTCATCTTTCCCTTAAACCCTAATGAGGAAAAAGAGGTTTCAATCTCGTTTGCAATGCGTTCGGCAACGGCAATATCTGCACCTGGAAGAAGTACACAAAACTCGTCTCCCCCCGTCCTAAAGGCGGAGTCGTTGGTACGGATGGAATGGGACAAGATTTCCGACAAGGTAATTAAAACCTTATCTCCTTCCGGGTGCCCGTGCGTGTCGTTGATCTGCTTGAAATAGTCTACGTCGATTTGGATCAAAGAAAGCGGAATGGTAAATTGGCCGGCCCGTTCTACTTCAAGGGGCAATCGGTTATCGAAGAAGCGGCGGTTAAAGAGTCCTGTCAATCCGTCAGTTGTCGCCATTCGTTGTGTCCGGTCATATAGCTCTGTTTTTTCTAATTCCGGTGTAACATGCTTAACGATTAAATAGCATAAGTTAATCTTTTCGTTTAGCTCTTCACCGGTACCATCAAAACCGACCGATAATACACCAAGAAAAGTATCATCTCCCATAAAAAAGGGAGTTGTGAAAACCGTGTTTATGGGTTTGCCCATTTGCGTGGTGGTATCGTCTATCGTATAGATATGAGGAGTGCGGTTATAATACCTCGAACCTGGGATGGCTTCACCGGCTCTAAGGGTATTAGCCGGCATTACGATGGAATTGTCCCCGGTGTAACATTCAAGCTGCAGTAGTTGGTCGACGTCACTCCAAATATAAAAACTAACCGCTGTGGCCTGCGTGGTCTCTTGCACCGTCGTGCAGATCCGTTCAAAGTTTTCTTTTTTATCATACCCAAGCTTTAAGCGATCCATGAGGGTGTAATACTTCCCTGCTTCCTGGCGGCCGATGCGGGTTGAAGAGGCATTTTTTGCTTCTAAGTCTGCTTTTTCCTCGGCCAACTTATTTACTCGCCGTAAGGCCTTGTCTAGTAATTTTTGTTCGTGTACTAGGTATTTCGTGCCGGCGATCATGATAAAGCAAACCAGGACATTAAATAGTAAGGCGCCCATGGGGGTTAAGGATGGCAGCATGGCTTGAATCAAAGCACAGCTGGTAGTGGCGCCAATCAATGTTGTATATACCGCCGGCAAACACCGGAGTAAGAATTGGCTGATCGCTATAGTGGAAAACATGTAGAGGAAAACGGGCTGTCCGGTAATAATGGTTGCATACGATAATACGGCCACCTCAAAGAGGGCTACAGCCGCATTTACATAGGGGAATTGCCTTGGTAAAAACGTTAATAAGAGGGTAAGTAGATCAGCAAACAGGAGTGGGCCTCCCCAGTCTTTTTGGAATATGACTTCCACACTGACCAAAAGGAATTCCCACTTCATTGCGATAACAGCCAGCGGGATAAGTTGACGCAAAATATCCATTCTTGACCTCCTATTCCATTCAAAATCAAAATTTCTGCGTATACTTTAAATATGAGCTTATTTTTAGTATACGGAAAGAACCATAAAAATTTTGAAAAAGGAGAGTAAGAATGAAAAAAAAATGGCTCGCAGCGTTGACGCTAGCTTGTCTGCTTGCAACGGATGTAAGCGCCTTTGCAGCCGAAGCAGATAACGGGGAGTCGACAGTGTTTAGAAAAAAAATCAGAGGCGCTGCGGAAAAGGCTATCGCTCAGCAGGAGAAAGACGCGTCCGATAAGCGAAAAACAGAAGGATTGATGCCATTTTTTGTGAAAGCCAACGAAATGGCGAAAACCGGAAAGTATGAAGACGCTGCCAAGATTTTAGAAGGAGCGCAAAAGGAATTTCCTACCGCAAAAGAATATGACCCATATATGCGCTGGCTAGTGATTTATCATTATCGAGCGGGTCATTACCAGGACGTTGTATTTTTGCTCTTTAATTATAAAAACATGAATTCTATGTATGCCAACATGCTTGCTGGATCCTATCGTCAAATGGGAATGCCGAAAAAAGCCGAAGCGGTCCTAGAACAAGCGGAGGCAAAACTGCCGCATGAATTTAAAGTACCCAAAAAACCACCGGAAATCGGAACACTAAGCGATCTAGATACCAAGTACCCTTGGCTCGCGGGAATGTTTGTGTTTTCGGAAAAAACGATATTGGCCTATACAAACTTGAATGACAGCAAGGATGCCGGCAAGGTTATTCAGGCAGTGGATGATTACTGGAGATGCGTTCCGGATCTAGCGGGTCCGGCTGTTCTCCCCTACAACGATGTGTATGGATTTGATCTTAGTGACGTCGCATTGAGCACAGGGTTTGTGTTATTGGCAAACGGCGACGAAGATAATGCGAAAGGAATGTTGAATTGGTATGTGGGACACAAAAAACCGAAAACAGATTTGGACAAGCGGCTTCTTGAGGAAGCGACAGCACTCATCGACGGTATGGCGAAAAAAGAGTAGTGTCTTTCTCATAGTAGCATTTTTCTTTGTGATTGCTGCAGTAGCCAGCCCGGCTCTTGAATGGGTCAATACCAAAATGGCAACTAACACTCCTATTGGTACGGTAGAACTTTTTTTCAGCTACCTGGGTGATAAACGGTATGATGATGCAGGTCAATTATATGTTGAGCCCCGAGTAGGAACCGTTTTGCAAAGTAGTTTACCCCAGGCCGGGTTGCTCCTGGAAAAAGCGCACACGTTGGCCCAGGATTCGGAATATGCAGTTGTAGTGATTGATGTAAAAGCAGGCTCGCATAAACACGAAGGAGCCTTTTATCTTAAAGCAATGGACTCAGGCTGGCGCATTCTCCCAGCTCCTGAAGGAACGGATAAAGAACGACTAGAAAAGTTACTGCAATAAGCAAGGCGTGAGATTTATCTCGCGCCTATTCTTTTTCTCAAAAACAAACAAACAAACAAACAAACCACATAACAAACAATAACACAGCTCTTTTGAAATAGAGTATAAAATCTCGTACGATAACAGTGTAAATTAAAATTTTGGCACATAGCCATAAGGAGGAATTTCCATGAGAAAAAAATATGTTTTCAAAACGAGTTGGGGTTACAAGATGGTTCCGGCTCAAGAACTTCGTTCAAATTCGATCGAGAAGCTGTTGTTTTTAGAGCGTAAGATTTGGCCTCATGTGTTAGCCTATGAAGTGCTGCCCTATGGAGCAGACTTTAACGAGGTAATTATCAAGGAGCTTGAATCAGGCGAAACAACAATGGTTGGGAAGTTTGATCTTCCGCTTGATATTACTCCAATGGAGGCCAATACGTTTTTATCTCGAGGGAAAGAAAAAGGAGAAGACCGGCTGGCTATCTTAAAAGAAGCCATCACCATGTGTATAGGGCCATGCGCAGTAGCTCAAATCCATGATGTGGTGGGAGATTTGAAAGCGAGTTTTCTTCGCCCTAACCTCAAGATGGTGCTAGAACAACTGTAGTCTCAAAAGAGTGACGTTAATTAACGCCACTCTTTTTTTACGCATAAAAACAAACAAACAAAAAAACAAACAAAAAATATATTGACAAAACGAAAATCCCAAGCGTATACTACAGGCAAATAGACAAACAAAAAAACAAACAAACAAACAACAACCGAAAGGGGGGAGGCGCTCAGGCGCCGGCAAGGATGAAGGAACAGATTGCGAGATTGGAACAGGAACAAATGAGTTTTTGCTTTTTTGATGAGGAGTATCGAAAAAAAGAAGGGTTTCGGATTTGTGGTACTTGCGGTCGGTATGAACCAGATCAGCCGATGTCTCCTCTTTGTGAAGATTGCAATACGAAAACCTGTGAAGGGTTGGTAAATCGCCCGGCATGGGTGAAAGCATAACAAACAATAAAACAAACAACCAAACAAACGAAGCAACAAAAAAACAATAATGAGGAGGGGGCCATGAGCTTTTTAAACTATGACAACTGCCATAAATGCCATGATTCAAAGCGGCAGCTATTAGTACGGCAGGATAAGCAAGGAATTGTCTTGGGTTATAAAATTCAGTGCGTTTCTTGTGGCAATGAAACAAAGTGGCATTCTTCGGTAAATTTAACTCGGAAAGAGTGGAATGGTGAAATTTTAATTGGGTGTGATCTAGTAGCCAAAGCTGCAAAGCGTCTCATCGAAGAGCTCCAAGAAGAGTTTCCTTTTACCTTTCCCCATAAGCCGTTATCCAAAGTCCCATTAAAAATTGGAATTGCAAATGAGGTAAGAGATTGGGCACAAGCTAGAGGGTACTCTCGTGATGTAGCTCGGAAGGCGATGCAGTTCTGGTGTGATGGTCCTCGATATAAACAAGCGTTGGCAAAACCGGACGCGTATCGAGTCGATTTGTATGGGCGGTATGTGGAACCAGTGAAAAAAGTACAGACGCCTATATTAGTAAGGACTGTGGCCATTAAAAGAAAATGCAAAGATGTAATGGCAGCTCTGGAACGACTTGCTTTAGCGCAAGGCTTTTTATCGACGGAAAAGATTCTGCAGGGGGAATAAGCATGATTTGCGACAGTAATGACTTATACCATGCTATGCTTGCGTGTGCAGCGGCGCATGTTGAACAAAAAGACAAGGCTGGGAATCCTTATTTAATGCACCCTCTTGCCGTTGCAGCAGCGGGAGCGGATTTGGATGAAATCGTCTTGGGATTGCTTCATGATGTTGTGGAGGACACCGAAGATACGGTGGAAACGCTCCAAGAAAAATACGGTTTTCCGGATGCTTTGATGAATGCGCTGGAAGCCATATCGAAAAAGGACGGTGAATCCTTAGAATCGTATCTAAAACGTGTTGTTCAAAATGAATTGGCAGTGCGTGTAAAAATCCATGACATGAATCATAACTCCGATCATTGGAGACTATCCTTGTTAGGACCGCAAAAAGCGAAATTTTTTGCCGAAAAATATGAAAAAGCGAAGCAGCTTCTAGAACAATATAGGTATGAAGCAACGAATCCAATGATCCACTAGAGCTGCTAATGCAGCTCTTTTTTATAAGTCATTCGCTTGAAGTACGTTAAGAACATATGAGGAGGTATGCACCGTGTCCGAAAGAAAACCGTTAAGCTTAGATTTAAGTCAGCAATGGAGGTGCATGTGCTGCGGAAAAATTCTTCCCTACGCATCCAATCTCCATGCATCGAATGAGCATGGGTATCCCAGTGCACAAACAATGGTGGAAGAAGGGAAGCTTGTTCCATTAAAACCGCCGCGTCTTTCAAAAGCACAACTGGAAGCACTTAAAGCAATACGAAAAGAATGCCGGTGCTAAGAAGGGGGTACTGCGATGGCCGTTGCTCAAAAAGCAATGATGAATCTGTTTCCGGAATTGGTAGTGGATAACTTTGCCGGCGGCGGCGGTGCTTCTTTGGGGATCGAGATGGCCATAGGGCGTCATGTGGATATTGCAATTAACCATGATCCTGCGGCCATATCCATGCATCAAAAAAACCATACCACTACAAAACATTATCAAGAGTCGGTTTGGGATATTGACCCGATTAAAGTTACCAAGGGATGGCCAGTGTCTCTTGCTTGGTTTAGCCCTGATTGCAAGCATTTTTCCAAAGCCAAAGGAGACGTACCTGTAGAAAAATCAATTCGCGGCTTAGCCTGGGTCGCCGTTAAATGGGCAGCTACGGTTCGCCCTCGTGTGATTATGCTAGAAAATGTGGAAGAATTTAAAACCTGGGGCCCGTTGACGCCACAAAAAGATGCTTCTGGGAGACTGTATAAATTCGTTACTGACAAAGAGGGAAAGCGAAAAATTGTACTGGCAAAAAAAGATGAAGTGGTACCTTATGATAAGCGGGTAATGGTACCCGATCCAAAACAAAAAGGAAGAACCTTTCGTTCGTTTATTAATGCACTACAAGCAAAGGGTTACGAGGTTGAGTGGCGGGAGCTGCGCGCGTGTGATTTTGGAGCGCCGACCATTCGCAAGCGCCTTTTCATTATTGCTCGCTGCGATGGGCTGCCTATCATATGGCCAGAGCCGACGTATGGAGATCCCGAAAGCGAAGAGGTGAAAAACGGCTGGCGCAAGCCCTGGCGTACAGCAGCGGAAATCATTGATTGGTCCATTTCGTGTCCGTCCATATTTGAGCGTAAAAAAGAGTTATCGGAAAATACGCTGCGTCGAATTGCTCGGGGCATAAAGAAATTTGTTATCGAGAACCCTGAACCGTTCGTTGTCAAAGGAAAACACATTATAAAACCACTTGGAGTGGACGAGATAAAGGAGTCGTGCCAAAACGATGATCAGATTATTTCTCCTACGTTGATCCAAATGGGATACGGTGATGCGGAAGGCCGGCGCGTGCTTGACTTAGAAAAACCGCTGGGTACGATTACGGCCGGGGGGAATAAGTTTGCAGTAGCAACAGCGACATTTGCTCGTAAAGAGGGGGGTGCTGATGCTAAACGCGATTCCTGGACTTGCGATAGTAGTAAGGCATCTTTAGTTTCGGCCTTTTTTGCAAAGCATTACGGCGGCAATTATAAAGGGAGCGGCGCCAATCTAAAGAAACCGGCCCCCACCGTGACCACGGTCGATCATAATGCACTCGTCACAAGCCATTTGCTTAAATTCAGAGGGACTTGTCAACATGGACAGAAGGTAACTGAGCCCATGCCAACGGTTACCGCTGGCGGCAATCATATTGGAGAGGTTCGGGCGTTTCTTCTGAAATATTACGGTGATGGGGAAGAATTGTTTCAAAAAGAACCTTCGCAAACGGCAAGAGTAAAGGAACTGTCAGGTCTTGTTAACATTCAAGGAGAGGTATATCAAATTGTTGACATTGGTATGCGAATGCTGGAGCCTCGCGAATTGTTTCGAGCACAGGGTTTTCCTGATTCGTACATTATTGATTTTGATATGAATGGCCGACGCTACAGTAAAAAAGATCAGGTTGCACGTTGTGGCAATTCTGTTTCGCCCGTCATTCCAGCCGCCCTTGTGAAAGCAAATTTGCCAGACGTATGCCAGGAAGAAGTGCCGGAACGTATTGGGGCTGTAGCGATGTAATCCAAAAAATCAAAAATAGAATGGAGTGAGGTACAGTGTGCAAAGAGTTGCTATGTGAAAGAGCCTATTATTTAACGAAAGAAAAAGACCTTGTTTTGTGTGAAGTTACTGGAAAACAATGCGCGTTTCAAAAAAAAGAAAGCGAAGAAGGTATCTCAATTAACACAAATACAGCCGTTTTTTGCAATTTACCGGATGAAGAGAATTCATGAAATGATTATAAACAAAAGGGTGCTCCAGAATTAAGGAGTACCCTTTTGTTCCACCTAGAATATTCAATGTTTGATAAAAGCAAATAGCAAAAAAATCAAAAAAACTGCTTGGATAGAGTCTGAATACGTATACTAATAGTAGAGACATTTTTTTAGAAAGTAGCAGATAGATCGAAAGGGGGAAAACCGGGGGACGTTCACGCTAATGGGTTTAAACATAGACAGTGCCATTTGAAAACAATAGAAAGGCAAAATCTGCTATTATGAAAATAACGGAGTTAAGAGAAAGAATCCTTTTAGGAAAAATTTATGGAAAAGAGGAAGTTCTCGCATATATTGATGAATTGGAATTAGAACAAACCAAGATTCAAGCTGAGCGAGTATACCATAAAGCAGTAATTTTGGAATTGAGGCAACTAATTACCGCTTTAAAAAAACAAATAAACAAACTAACCAACAAACAAATAAGGAGCGTGTCTTAGTTATGAACAAGGTAATATTAGTGGGGCGCTTAGCACAAGATCCAGAAGTCCGTTATACAGCAAACGGGAAAGCCGTTACGACGTTTTCATTAGCAGTAAATCGTAGGACAGGGCAAGGCCAACAAGATTCTACTGACTTTATTCCAATCGTTGCGTGGGAAAAATTAGCGGAGATCATTGGTAATAATCTTTCAAAGGGCCGACGGATTTTAGTTGAAGGGCGTCTGCAAATTCGCGCTTATGAAGGGCAAGACGGTCAAAAACGCAGAGTTGCTGAAGTCATTGCACAAAACATTGAATTTCTAGATAGTAACCGCGCCACGGGAGCTTCCGGCGAAGGCAGTATTGCCAACAACAGTCAAAACTCTAATCAGCAAGACGGATTCGGCTTCGGGCCAAGTATCCCCGAAGAAGATATTCCATTTTGATATAAGGAGGATAAATGGTGGAAAAACAATTGGAAACTCTTGTAATTCGAAAATGGTCTGGAAGATGGAAAGATGGAACCGGGGCGCCTGATGATGTATTCCCGCCCGGTGGGTATGTGGTTACCCGTCATCGTGGAACAGACTTAGCGCACAGGGTGGAGCATCATCAATCGATTGAAGATGCAATGCGCTTGCATCCAGAAGCTTCATGGCTTCAACCGGACCCGTTAGATGAACCCGATGTCGTTTTGGTAGGTATTTTATAGTTTGTTTTTTTGTTTGTGCGTGTGTTTGTTGATTAAGGAGGTATTAGATGGCAAAAACGAAAAATGAATTCATAAAGGCAGATGAACTAAAAAAAGATTATACGGTCTATGCCAGCTTTTATAATGTGAAAGATCCGGTAACGGCAGTTTCAGACCATACAGAGTCGCAAACAAGACATTTTAGAAATCTGCTTGAAATCCATCATAAATCACTGGAACCTGCCAAAAACAAAACCTATGCGACCTACAAAGCGGAACCTGAACTTATTGTGGTTATGATGAACCCAGGATCTTCCCGCCCGTTGGATGAGAAGTATGAAATTCCTCTTCTTCATGCGGGAATGAATTACAATGAAGAAGAAATTCTCAAAGTGAAAATGGTGAGAGCGAAGCCAGATTTAGCTCAATATCAGATTATGCGCTTTATGAAAAAGGCAAACATCCAATATGCTCGTGTTATTAACTTATCGGACTTAAGAGACGGAAACAGCGATTCGGCTGGCGATAATTTAAACGAAATACGAAGGGTGCCAGTAGTTGGCTGCCTACACTCTATAGTGAACCGGGAAGAAGAATTTAGTCTGGCCATTGGGACCACGGCGCCGATCCTATGTGGATGGGGTTTTAGTCAAAAAGCTTTTGTGCCATTTATTCATAAAGCTATGTCCATGCTTCCGTCTCAGCGGATTTTTGGGGTAAAAAAAGAGAATGGGTGGCCTTGCGATTTTTATTATCCAAGCCCATCTGTTTTGGAAAAGAAACTGGAATGGCTTAGCAATATCGATGAGGTCTATTCGAATTTTAAGAAAGGACAATAAAAAAGATGAACGATAAAAATGAAAACCTTTTAGATGAGGTTGAAGGCATGTCGGATACGCAATGCGATGAGATGGAAAAGGGAATTGCTGCAGCGCAAAACATTCCCGATCCAACCGGCAAGGAATAAAAGAAAGGAGGTCCAATATGCTTACGATATTATTGGGCGATATGAAAAATGGTTGTTCTGGAGTGAATGGCCGACCAGCTGAAAGTGCTGGCGGAAGCTATTTGGACCTGCCTACCTTTCTTTTTTCGGAAAGGAAGCCTTTTTAAGACTGATGCAGGGGAAATACCAGTTCGCGAGTTTGTTGTTGATGCGAATGAGCAATTTAACAACGAACTAAGGCAGTATGTGCGGTAAGATAGATAGGGGTGCAAAGTTGATGGCGCTAAGACTTAACGGTTCGGAAGTTACAATAAAAACAAAAAATCAAGTAGAGGATGAGATTGCAAGATGTGTGATTTCTGCAGCAATTGATTCAAATATTGATCGTAGCGGTCTCTTTTATATGGGAGTAAGCGATTTTTTAAAAATCACGGATAAATGGTCAGAATTAAACCTAAATCAAAGGGAAGATAAAATTTTGCAGATAATAGTTCGGGCGTGGGAGGAGAAATTAAAAGTAGAGCATTTATTTGCAATGATAACGTATATTGAATTTGATAGATTTAATGATCAAATTCTATTTGAATTTCATCCTCAATTTATTCCATTTGTAATAGCCTTTAAAGAGGCCAGTAAAAAGTTGAAGGAGTCAGCTTTGAATGTATGATTCAAATAGTGGGCAATCTATCTTTTCTTTTTTTCGGTCTTTAAGGGAACCAATTAGACAGGCGTTCGCTGGGAAAAAGTTTTCCGTGAAGGGAACGGTGGTGCGAGTTTCTCCATGGGAAGCGAGTTTGTTTATAACGTTAGCCGAAGCGCACGGCAAAGAATCAGCTAACCTAACGGTTTTAGCTTATGATAATGTTTGGGTATTCTCTGATGATATCAATGTTAATGATGAAGTACAGATAAGTGGGCAAATCTCTCTAACTAAAAATGGGACTATTTTGTTGATCGCGGAGTCAATACAGTATGTAGGCAATGGTAATATGCCAGACCAACTCAAAAAATGGAGAAAGGAACACTATGAGCTAATCCATCGAAATAAAAAAAGCCTCCCGCCCGTCTGTCATTCAATCGCATTGATATCAAACGAAAGCATTCATGGATATGGGGATTTTTGTTCAACGTTAAAGACTGGACAATTTGATTTATTTTCAACCAAAATGCAAGGTGCCAACGTGAGTGAAGACATTGCATTGCAAATCAGTGAAATCAATGTCCGGGGAGGCTATGATTGTATTGTTATTGTCCGCGGTGGTGGAAGTCCCAATGATTTATTCGAATATAACCACCCAACTTTGCTGTTGGCGATTGCAAAGTCGAAAATCCCAGTCATCACCGGAATCGGCCATGAAGGCGATTATCTGTTGTGTGAAGAAGTAGCAGACGTGCGATGCTCCACGCCAACCGCGGCTGCAGAGTTGCTGAATAAAATGGCTTCAGAAAGAGAACGACAAAAACAGGTAAATCAGTACAAACGATGGGTATTTATTCTTGCAGTAATTCTCTTTGTGATCTTAATTTTAAAAATTGTTGGCAAATAAATGTCGTCGATTTGGAGTAGCGTAATTGCTCCTGGGGATCAACGACAAATGACACGAGAGAAAATATGGCTTTATCGTTTCTGGATAATGGTATAATTGATTAGGGCTGTTTTGATAGGCAGTAAAAAAGCGGATAAAATGGGTTTAAAGACTACCTATAAGGGTTTGAAACTCAATCGAATGGAACCGATGCCAGCGGCTCTACAGGTTTAAAGACTACCTATAAGGGTTTGAAACTCGAATAACCGAAAAAACAATAAAATACAAGCCTTCAGTTTAAAGACTACCTATAAGGGTTTGAAACAGCAACCAAATCACGGCTAGCCCCCTGCCAGAAAAAGTTTAAAGACTACCTATAAGGGTTTGAAACCCCGGTCGACCCGGGCGGCCTGTTTTCCACTCAGTCCGTTTAAAGACTACCTATAAGGGTTTGAAACTCAGCAAATTGAGGGCCAAAGTTATTATGATCCAGCGTTTAAAGACTACCTATAAGGGTTTGAAACTGGCGGTGGCAGCGGTACGGCTGCTACAGGTGGAACGTTTAAAGACTACCTATAAGGGTTTGAAACGCATTTGCTTCGCTTTGTTCAGCAATCGCGGTACTTCTGTTTAAAGACTACCTATAAGGGTTTGAAACGGTTCTAAATACCTGGACGCTGTGGACCGCCAGACGCTTCGTTTAAAGACTACCTATAAGGGTTTGAAACGGCCAATACGCATCTTTTAGCGACATCTACGATGTTGTTTAAAGACTACCTATAAGGGATTGAAACCGTGTTGCGGCGGAAAACTACCTGCCATCAAATTCCAAGTATGAAAACTACCTATGAGGGGTGGAAATATGTACACATAAGTTGCCTCGCCAATACCAGAAGTTGTTTAAAGACCACCTATGAGGGGTTGAAATGTGCGAGTTGAATCAAAACGCCGCGTGAATGGCATGTATGAAGATCACCTATAAGGGTTTGAAGCAGGAACGTTCAATGGCCAATATTGCATGTGAAGAGTGGGTTGTAGTCTACCTATAAGGGATTAAAACCATGATGAAAATCGGCAGACAAAAATCTAGAAGTCGGGTATAAAGAATACCTATAAGGGATGAAAACTATCGCAGATGAACCAACTGAAAAGCATAACCTGATCCTCCTCGTAACACAAACGAGGAGGATTTTATTTATACGTATAAAATTTTAAAAAACACACGTATAAAACATAGTAATATACAAGCATAGATGTTATAATATAGATACCGAATAATGTAAATCGTGCGGAGGGGTGCCGAATGAAGCTATTTGAAAACGGTCCAGACAATGCAGCTGCAGAGCTGGATATAAAAAAACTAGAACGAACCAATGACCGGATTTTATACCAACGCAGCACGTATCTGCGCTATACCGAAGGACAAAAAAGAGCGTTAAAGGCAATTGCAATGTTTTTGCAATCGGCGCTGCATTTTCAGTTTACCTTGGCCGGTTATGCGGGAACGGGCAAAACAACCATTGTCGAAAACATAGTCAATTTTGCTCTTAGCAAAGGGAAAACTGTCTATGTAGTGGCACCTACCAACCAGGCGGTAAAAGTATTAAAAGAAAAGATGCCCGAGGAAATCCGGGCTAACTTTAGAACCTTGCACAGTTTGCTCTATGGTCATCCCGATGAAAAAGGAGCTTGGATTCCAAGAGTGTCTTTTAGCAGTGATGATGTGGTGATTTGCGATGAAGGAAGTTTAGTTAACGAAGACCTTCATAGTGATTTAAAAACTCAGGTTTGCGGAAGTCAGGCCAAACTGCTCTATATTGGTGATTCCTATCAATTAGAGCCGGTGGGGAAAGATCCTCATATTTTAGAGCAGCCTGACGAAGCATTAGATGAAGTACGGCGACAAGCTGCGGAAAGCCAAATTCTCATGTTTGCAACCGCATTGCGCAAAGAAAGAAGAGTCTTTATTCCCCAAGAATCCTGCGGTGATGTAACGATCATGCGGACGTTCCCCGCCGACACAGCGTTCTTAGAAGCCATTAAAAACGAAGAAGATGCCGTTTGTATTGTGGGATCGAATCGTACCCGTAAGGCTCTTAACATTCGGGCAAGAAGAGCAAAATTTGGAGAGGTAGAACCGCCTCAAAAAGGAGATGTGCTTCTTTCCATCAGCAATGGCCAAAAATGCGTGAATGGGGATCGACTTCTTTTAGAGGAACTTGAAGTGTTAGAGGAAATTAACTTGCCGCTTCAATCAGGGATCGCGTCAGCTTTGGTTAGCGGGGCGGGAGAGTGGATGGAAAAAGCCTATTTGTTGGTGGACAAAGAGAAAGACCACAAGATCCTTCTTCTGCCGGAAGTCGAAAAATCAAGCGTCTATCATGCCCAAGTGGCTGACCTTTCGTTGTTCCCCAGTGATTGGGTTACGCTTAATACCAAGACTAAAAAGAATGAGTTAGACAAAGAAGTGTCCATATGCACGTATGGCTATGCGGTAACAGCGCATAAGTCCCAAGGCAGCCAGTGGGCTAAGGTGTTTGTTAAACAGGATTGCTTTAAGGATAATGCTAGGTGGCTATATACGGCGGTTACGCGAGCGGCCAAAGAACTAATCCTCAGCGATACTGGCGTTGCGAAACTGTCTTGGTCTGAAATTGAAATGGCTATTCACTAAAACGAAGCGAAAGAGGGTAAAACGATGAACAGTGCAGCATTTAAACAACTTACCACGGAAGAACAAAAAACCTATTTGGATTCCTGTAATACTGCTTACTATGACAATGACGCACCCGTAATTGCTGATGAATTATACGACCTTCTAAAAGATATGTGGCTGCGTAATGCAGGGCTAGAAGAGTATGAGCAGGTACCGGGGGAAACGGCTGGGCGGTTTGAAAAGTTTAATCATTGGTATCCGGTTCTATCCCTGGCAAAAATCAATACCAAAGAGGCGCTGCGTGCTGAGCTGGCGCGATTGGCTCCCGGGGTAATTGAGCCTAAGTTCGATGGCCTGACCGTTATGTTTTATCCAGATAAGACGGCGGTTACAAGAGGAACCGGGCACATTGGAGAGATTATCAATAACACGGCTAACAAGATTTCCTCTTTAGGCCGTTGTCATGATACGTATCCGATCCGCATTGAAGGGCTAATGAGGTGGGACGCCTTTTATGAGCTGCAAAAAAAACGGGAAGCCGAAGGGGAGGCAGTTCCAAAGAATCCTCGTAATGCGTGCGCCGGAATGCTTCGTAATAAAGATGCTGGCCGAGTGGAAGGGGTTTCGTATTTTGCCTATAACCTAGCTGGGGATACCAGACCAGAAACGACCCAGTTGGAAGAACTAAAAGCACTTGGCTGGCAGGTAACGCCTTTCTTTTCCTTTAGCCATGAGAACCTTGAAGAAGCGGTTCAATACGTTCTTGATTTTGACCGCGCCGCGCTTCCCTATATGATTGACGGACTAGTTATTAAGAGCAACAAGGAAAACGCTGCCGAAGAATTTGGCATGACAGGACACCATACGAAAAACATGGTCGCCTATAAGTTTCCTTCTGAAGGCCAGTGGACCACGTTGAAAGAGGTTATCTGGCAAGTCGGGCGGGAGAAAATTACTCCCGTAGGTATTTTGGAGCCAGTGGATATCGGCGGCGTTAGCATTGAACGTGTATCTTTGCACAATCTGGGTGTAATGGATAGTTTGCAGCTGTCTCAAGGCTGTGAAGTGTTTGTTATCCGCTCCAATGATGTAATCCCTGACATCATTGAATCACGCCAATACGATCCGCTTAAAAAATTTGAGGCGCCTTCGGTTTGCCCGGAATGCTGCAGCCGCCTGCAGCAAATTAACGACCAGCATTTTTGCATCAATACGGATTGCCGAGGGAAGCTACTGCAAGCCTTATGCCATATGGCTAAGCGAGAAGCACTAGACATTGAAGGCTTGTCGGAAGAAACGGCCGCAAAGATGATTGGAGCTGGGGTAGAGCATATCACCGATATTTTCGATTTGACCCAAACTGAATTAAAGCAGCTGCCAGGCTTTGCAGAAAAGTCCGCTGCCAAACTATTTACTGCTATTCAAAACGCTCGCAGAACCGAGCTGAAGCGGTTTTTATATGCGGGCGGGATAGTTGGTATCGGCAGAAGCATTTCAAACGACGTAGCAGGCAATTTAGGCACATTTGAAGCGATAATGGAAGATATCGAACAGGGTTGTAAGCGTATTGCAGCCATTCCTGGAGTTGGGCCGGTTGCGGTCCAAGCTCTACTCGATAATAAGCAGATGCTGATTAAGATGCGTGAGAAGATTGAACCGGCAACCGCAGAAAAGATCATTTCAAACGAAAACGCTCTAACTTTTGTCATTACCGGGACCCTCACCCGCCCGCGCAGTTACTATGAAGAGCAGATCAAAAAGGCAGGGCATAAAGTATCGGGTTCTGTTTCCAAGAAAACGTCCTACTTACTGGCTGGTGAAGACAGTGGTTCAAAGTTAATCAAGGCCCAAGAGCTAGGGGTTTCAATTGTTAAGGAAAGCGAATTAGAAAGTTTGCTGTAGCCATCAAAAAGCCAGTCCCATCTAAGTGAGGTACTACCACAATTAGATGGGACTGAAAAAGGGTTTAGTAAAAAAAGGGATAATACTAAACGATAAACTGTCGCTGGGTGGGAGGAATAGGGATGAATTGGTATTATAGTATTTCTTTTTTGATATCCAACGAGCATGATATAAAAATAATGAGAATGAATAAGACGGAAGAAGAGGCGAAGCTTTCTATCGTAAAAGATCCTGTCGACTCAAGAAAAAGCATTTTTCCTAAAGGCGCATATTATTGCCAAGTATATGCGGAAGATAGTTTTGAAGTGGCTATTGTGGATGCAAACGAAAATATTGTTGCAGTGGTAAAGCCTACATTCAGTGATATCAAGTCATGGTATGGAACGGTGAGTGAAGCCGTAGAATTGGGAAAGCTTTATGGAACCGATACTGCGTATATTTTCAAAGTGACCGATTACCTTTTTGAAACATCCATTTGGCCTGAAAAAGCCGGAAGGCTTCTAATCGGGAAAAATGAATATATCAACGAACAATGGGTCTTTTTCCTCTACGATAAGAGCAAACCAGTAGAAGATCCGTCTGCGTGGATTCGCTTTAAATAAAAGATAGAGTAGGAGGCTGCTATGAGTAATAAAACTATATATATGAATGAGACCCTGAAAATACTGGATAAGAAAACTCCCCGTGGTCAGTTTGGGAAAGCCCTGGGCCGAATGATTCACCGTTTCCAGCTCATTATGGAACTAACGCAATTGCCCGTACTGAGCCAAATAGAAAAAGACCTGCTTGTAGAAGCTCTTGGGGAACGCGAAATTTCTTCACTTCTAATTCGATATTTGCATGAGGCCGTTCTCGAGTGTAAACGGGGGTCTGTGGAAGACCGAAAAGCCTTATCTAGAAAGATTAGTGACTTGTCCAATGCGGAACGAATTTTGCTGTATGAAGCAATGGGGTTATAAGGGTTCGCCTAGTAACCGTTGGGCGGCTCGATAAAACGATATTGAAAAAGGAGAATCACAATGCAACAGGCTTTCTATTATGATTCGCACTCTGTTAATGTCCCCAAAGAAATTGCCGGGTTAGGGTGGTTGGTTAAGAGTCCAGGAGCAAAAGCAATCATCTCTCCTAGTTTTGGACCGATTGATGCAATTATCGACCGTATCTTTGAGAAAGCTTCTTCGGCCGAGCGCAATAAGATCAAACAAGCACATCGACTTTCGGATCCACGGTTTGGACAGATAGAACTTTGTTCTGCTAAAAAGCCAATGGAAAGGTTGTTTTCCGGGAATGTATTTGCGTTGTATCCAGACGCTAAATTATTGGAGCAACTAGAAGACTATCCAAATTTGAAGCAAGTGCTGGTGCTTCCATGGATGCTAAAAGACCATCAGGCTTGGGTGCAAAAGCACCACGCACAAAAAATGAATTAAAGAAGCCTATGGCTTCTTTTTTTGCTCTTTTTGTGGTCAGGGAAAGCTGTGCTATATTCGAATTGTAAAACAAAATTATGGCCTTTTGGCCAAAGGAGGAATTTTATATGGCAAAGGGACTCTTGGAATCCATTCTGGTAGCAGAAGACTTCAACGTCATTTTTGACACACAAGGTGGAGTCGTACTGCAAATGAAAGATTGGGCGGGCTATTTTTATTCGGAAGATGCAGCTGCCCAATGCCTTCTTGATTATCTATCGGGAAGACAATTGCCACCAAGCACGCCGGTATATGCTAAGTTTCAGCCCACGCCGCTAGAGTTGCAGCTGGGGTGGTATCGAATCTCTGATAAAGAAGATTTGGTGCAAAAGGTAAAGGAAGTGCAAACGGATACCGATGCAGCATGGATGACGCTGGATTGGTACAACCAAATGAACTTCTGCAATTTACTGGGAATGGTGGTGAAACTCAATGGGTAGTGCAGTGAATCAAATCGTCGATGTTCTAATTCATGATTTAGAAACCGGCTTGACGGTTCCTCAAGAAGTGGATGTGGAAAAAATTCGATTGTTGCTGCAGCTCGTTGAGCATCCTTTTAATCAAAAAGAATTGCATTAAGCAAAAGGAGGATTTTGTATGAAAAAGAAAATGAAGGTGGTCATTCGGCGTCATCGTTTCAGCGTAACCCAAGGGGAAGCGGAAGTCATTGTAAATGGGCGTTCCCTGGGGAATTTTGCTGACGATTACAGAATTCATGGAAAGTACGGAATGATCGTGGGTTTTTGGGGATCTATTCATCCCAAGGAACACTACCTCAAAGTTTTGCGCCATAAGAAGATTCGCTATATTGGTAGCGGACTTAAAAGGCTGGTTACGGAGCAAGAACAATATGAACGGTTATATCGGAAAATGGCAGCTGGCGCTGAAGCAACGCTTACGTTTGATGTTGCAGAACCAGAGACGGAAATGCGTCCGATTATGCCTTCTAAGGCTTCGTAGAGAGGAGTGTTTACTATGGGATATACATGCACCAATAAACCTAAAGAAGAAAGCTTGGACGTGTTTTTAGAGCGTCGGTTGATTGATCCAACGTGTTACAAGATTATTGATACGGCACTTATTCCGGGCATGGAGGAAGGCAGTAAGGAATGGTATGCTGCCGTTCGGTACACACCAGACCCAACTAAGGCGCCGGAACAATGCACCTGGCCGGTATCGTTCGTGTTTTGCATGACAGTATTGGTTGAACCGAACCCGCAAAAAGGCTATAATATTGGCTTTCGTGCGGATTCGGAATTTGAAGGCAGCTTGCTGCGCAACTGCCCGAAAAAAATTCTTAAACGCTTAACAGCATTGCCCTCTGACAGCAGTTATGCTCCAGAGTGGCGCAAGGAGTGCTGGCAACGTGTTCAGCGCAATGAAGCTATTCACGATGGCGTTAAGATTTCCTTTGAACACCCGCTTGCTTTCAAAGAAGGGGATGCTGGCTATACGGACTTCATCTATCGTAAAGAAGGTAGAATGGAGTGGTTCGAGCTACCGGATGGTAGCCGGCGCCGTTGCGAGATTCCTAAATGGAAGCAACGAAGTTTCACGATCGAAACACAATTGAATCCTATTCAGATCCCTGAAGCAGAACAGGAACTTTCATTGTTTTAAAAAAAGCGGCCTCTTGCATTACGCAAGGGGCCGTTCTTTTACTCAGCGGGCATTGACTTTAAAGGCCCTGGGGATATAATGAAGTTAACCTACATTTTGCGAAAGGGTGATGCATATGGGCAACAATGAAAACGATATAGCGATCACCGAAGAATTTATTGCACAATGCAAAATGAAACGGAAAACCATGGTTCGCGGTTCTCTTATTCAAAAGAAAATTAAAGGGAATCCGTATTATTACTTGGTCTACCGCGAAAAAGATACGGTGAAAACGCGCTATATTAAACCAAATGAACTAGAAGCCATTAAACAAGCCATATCGGAAAGAAAGCGTCTTGAAGAAGAGCAACGAGCTGCCAGGTATCGGTTAATGCAGCTGCGCAAAGCTTGTCCGCGGCGAAAACGGTCGACGCCGCAAACAGCTGCGGCTGAATCCGAGCCAATGGATTTTATGGCAGCCATTCAACAAAACAAAATGCGGTTTCAACAAGTAAGGCCAGGAATGCGTCCGCGAAGAGAATTCCGCGAGGGAACACGCCGTAATCCATCGGAAGCAAAGGCGTTGGCTAGAGCCGTGTATGTCGCTGTTAAACGGGCCTCTGAGAGTGGGTATATTACGCGAAGCGAAGAAGGGCAGGAGATAGTATGGAAAGTCGTGATCTCTTAATTGAAGCTGCCCAAACGGAAGATCCACTAAAACGACAAATGAAAGTGGCAGCGATTGTATCGGATGAACTAGAAAAACGAGGCACCCAATGTGTTATGGTGGGCGGGTCCGCGGTCGAATTTTATACGGTGGCCAACTATATGACGCAGGACTTGGATATGGTAGCCACGCATAGCGATGATATTAAAGACGTAATGATTTCATTGGGCTTTAAAAACAAAGGTGGTACGTGGCATTTGCCAGAATATCCGCATGTCATTGTTGAATTTCCAGAAGGTCCATTGGATGGGCGTTGGGATCGGGTTCGAAAAGTTCTAGTTAATGATAAGCTGGTTCGAATCATTTCAGTAGAAGATATCCTGGTGGATCGGGCCGCTGCGGTGAAGTTTTGGGGCGACCCGGACGAATGGGTCAAATACATCATGGTGGGTCATTATGAAACAATTGACTGGAAGTATTTGAGTCAACGAGCTAAAGAAGCTGATTGCCAGGATATTATCACGAAAAGCAAACGATGGGCAACCATTCAACGCAAGGAATTTAATCAGGAATACGGAAATGGGTAGGTTGGGGAAAACCGTCAGCTAATACTGGCGGTTTTTTCATAGATGTTTGTCGCGTGATATAATGTAGCCATGCCGCCCAATGCCCGAAAGGTATAGAAGCATTTTTGATTTAGACATTATTCAAACACACAAACAAAAAAACAAACAAACAGGAGTGGTGAATTCGTGAAAGAAATTACGTCCATTTTGACAAATAAGCAAATTAAAGAATGGGGCTACTGCGTAGTGGGCTCACCCTTCTCTTGGCATATTGAAAAAAATGAACCTTCTTCCATCGAAGTAACCATGGGCGGGAAGGTATGTACTATGACCCAAAACACGACCCCTGATGATCGCTTAAAAGACATTTCGTTTGATACCCAAACGGCCGGGCGGGAATACTTCACTAGAAATATTATTGAAATAACCGGGAATACGGATATCCGTGTCAATCTTCCAGAGAAAGAGACACCAAAGCGGCCGGAAGAGATGGAAGTCAATTATACAAATCTCGAAGCGGCTTTCTGGGATAAAACGAATGAGCTTCAGCAAGGCAAGGCCGTTCTTTTTAAAGGCATCCGCTATGAGCGGCGTTCTAGTAGAATCATGTCGAATTCCGGAAAGACGAACACGGATTGGCGCGTTAGTTTTCATGGAGAAGACGGGACCGTATTTGCCAAAGATAATTTATGTTTGAACCGGAGAAACGACCCGGCACGCAACTGGGGATTAGGAAGAGAATAAAGGAGTTGGTTTTCTATGAAAAAGGGATACCCAAATGAGCAAGCTGCCATGAATAGTTTTTTTACATTTTTGGATACGATTATCGATACAGGGAAGTTTGAGTTAGATGAGCTGCAGCAGCAAGAAGGAGAGTCATGCCAGGAATTAGAAAAAGAGGTATTAGCCAAAAAAGTAACGTATTTGAATGACTTCTACAAAGAGGTGAGAAGGGAATTCACCAATCAAGGTGTTCCCATTCGTTCTCAAGAAGAATTGCAGAGCTATTTAGATACTAAACTCCAAAACCTTGAAAACGACATTATTGATATTCTCAACAGAAAAAAGGCGGCTGCTATTGGGCCGGAGGATATTGTTCAGATAAAGGCAAATGCGTCTTTGCACGTTGATATTCATGGTTTGTTGGTTGGCGTCGGAATGAAGTTTGAATAAATCTAGTAGTAAGTGGTTGTGTGGACATTAGAAACAATATCGAAAACGGAAGAACCGTCATATAGATAAACTGGTTTAGAGCCAGTTTATTTTTTTGCGTATTGACTGACGTTATCGTCAATGCTAAGATTATATTGACGATAACGTCAATATAGGGAGGCGGGTCACATGGATACGGCAATAAAGCAACTAAAAGAGCATATTGAAAGAGATTCTGAGATTGTTATCCTGTCATATGGTATGGGCGTTGAGAGTACGGCCATATTGTTACGATGGATGCTGGAGCCGGAAACGTGTCCCTGCGATTTGGAAAAACTAATTGTGATAACATCCCAAGTAGGCGAAGAATGGCCAGATACGGGTAAAATGGTCGAAGAATACATGTTTCCCTTGATGCAAGAAAAAGGGGTTCGTTTTGTTCAGGTTGCCAGGAAGGGTCACTTGCAAA
Organism: Anaeromusa acidaminophila DSM 3853; assembly: GCF_000374545.1. Taxonomy (NCBI): domain Bacteria; kingdom Bacillati; phylum Bacillota; class Negativicutes; order Selenomonadales; family Sporomusaceae; genus Anaeromusa; species Anaeromusa burkinensis. The sequence goes on along the minus strand of NZ_KB894594.1, from coordinate 78,514 downwards.
AAAAAGGATATGTTGTTTTAGAAGATAGCAGAGCCCCTCAAAAATGCCATATTGAAGGATATTATCGTCTATCAGAAGAGCAACTTAATGCAGGGACAGTACCTCAATATGCAGGCGAACATCGATGCGCTCTGAAATTCAAGAATTTCGTGATTGAGTCTTGGCTAGACGAACACGTGCGAAAGCCAGCGAGACATGTATTTGGATATAATTCGGAGGAGATGGATCGGGTAGAAAAATCAGAAGCCGGCTTTCAAAAGAGGCTTGAAAAAACGGTGCGAGAAAGAATAGCATTTGGTTTTAATACAGATGAAATGCCGAGAGTCAAAAAAGCGAAATTGTATGATACTAGCACCAAGGAAGATAAATATTTTTATGAGCGCGTTGGTTTTTATCCACTATTAGATTGGAAATGGAATCGGCAAGACTGTATTGATTACATTAAAAGCAAGCTCCAAGTTATCTGGAAAAAAAGCGCTTGTGTCTTTTGCCCATTTGCTCATAATAAACAAAACATCCAGGACTTGATCGAACGGCAAAAAGAGTATCCGGTAGAAGTGGCTAAAGCGATGCAAATGGAATATGTTAGTCTAGCGTTTAATCCAAGAGGCGCGTTATATTCTTCAAAGTCACTCATAGACCTAGTTAAGGAAACCGGCAATGAAGCTGCGGTGATTAGGTTTAATAAGATCCTTGATAACCACCAATGGGCGGTGTATCGTGTGCGGCGGTTATATCTCAAAAAGGGATTAACGTATCGAGCGGTAGAAAGTAGAGAGAAAACGACCCGCCCAATGGAAGGAGAACCGCCAATGCCTCTGCAGAATATTTCCAAAAAAATTGGTGCAACCCTCAATTGTCCAAAGGATATTTATTACGCCGTGGTTTCCGAAAAAAATAAAGGGGTTTATCCAACCCAAGAAGAAATGTTTGTGGTAGCGCCGGCCATAGTTCCAGACAAAGCTAGATACGGAATCGATTGGTTCAATCGGCTTTGGGCGGGAGCGTTTGAAGAACAGATGGAACTCTTCATGGAGACAGGGTGACGATAGGTGGAGGATGATAAAAATGAAAAACAAACCAATTGCTTTTTGTACTGTATGCAAAGAATACTCTTATAATGCTTCCTCAATAAACGAACCTCACCGCCGTACAAAATACGGAGATACTTGCAAGGGCGTATTTAGTAGTGCCATAGGAAATGATGATTGGATTGTTTGCTCTAATTGCAATGGCACTGGGAATGATGCCAATGGTAAATGCACTCAATGTGAAGGCTACGGATGGAAATTGAATCGTAGTTAATATATGGTTAAGGAGCGGTCATGATGAATAATGCAAATATGAATCTGAACGTTCTTTTTAAAGATCTTTTCAAGCAAAATCATGCCGAGATGAATAAACGGCGAGGGAGCAGTCCTGATAAGATGGCTTAAAAATTTTAAAGATGTCCAAAAATGCAAAAACAAATACACTATTTTCCGCTACAATAAATTGTGAATTGTAGTAAAGGAATGGTGATATCTATGGCTAAAATCTACATTTGTTCTTGTGGCGCTTCTATAGTTGTAAATCATGATCCTTCAGCAAGGGAAAGCGAGTTGATCGAAAAGTTTAATCTGGAGCATACTGCTCCAGGTCACAAAATGATGTATCGGCATGACGTTACTCCAATACCCCAAGGATTAGATATTTCAAACACCGAGTACGTTTTTCTTAAAGAGGAAAAGAATAACGATGCAGCAATGGAGCTATTTATTGATAAGCATCCATCATACAATGGATGGATTATTTTAATTCGCAAAGACAAAAAGGGGAGAGAGCTAATTTTCAGGTATGAATGCATAAATGGAGTATATAAACGGTCAAAGTTCTGGAAAGGGGCGGAAAAGATTCAAATACCGAGACGAGGATATAACTGTATAAAAAATGGCTGCTAAGAGGGTGAGGAAATGAAAGTGGATACGAGTGAAATAGTCATATTGAGCAAATCTTTTTTGGAAGGATTACCGATAGATATGTTGCGCCAGTTATACTTTAATGTTTCTGGGCGTACACCAGAAGGGCTTTCACCAGACATTCTAATCGAGTATATAAGCAATAACTTTTATAAAAAACCGGTTACGCCTGAAATGATAAAAGAGCAGTGGGCGACACCGCAGCAAATTGCCCAGGAATATGAAGTATCGGAAAGCAATGTTAGAATGACCTGTGCAACGGAACGGTTGTCCAATCTAGATAAAGTAAAGATGGGCGAAAAAACATGGCTGGTCAATCGAAAGGCTGCAGATCAACTTTGGAAAAAGCGGCGTTGATCCATATACCAAATTATCGAAAGAGGTGTGTTTTGTGAAGATGGTTTTTGAAAACGCTAATGGCAAAATTATTAAAGGGATTCGGCAAGAGGGCGGGGCGGATGCCCGCTATGATGATGTAGTGATTGAGTTTGAAGATGGTAGTTCAATACTTATTCAAGGCGATTTCTGGATTAAGGAACTTGCTAGTGGACAAAAGGATAAGGTAGAGGCTGACGTTGCGAGTTATCATCCTGAAAAAGGAGGAAGCGGTATGCCTAAACCAGTAATTGCGCATGTGACACACTATAGATAGACCCGGGATATTTAAAAGGCTCTTTTGCTATCGATTCTTTTTCCTCCTACAATGATGATAGGTAATTATTAAAATTGCGCATTGCGCGAAGGAGGAGTATTTATGGCAAATCAGAGCGTTGGAAAATTAGAGCTGATTTTTGGCAGCATGTTTTCGGGCAAGACAGAGGAAATGCTTCGCCGGCTACGCAGAGGACAAATTGCTGGGCAGGGAATCTTATTGGTAAAGCCATCCCGTGATACTCGCTACAACGATGTAGTGATGACGCATGACGGGCGGGTAGAGATGAAAGCTCAGGTTGTCGGCTGCGCCGAAGAGATACTTTCTTTGGTTACCCCGGACATATCCATTATCGGCATTGAAGAAACTCAGTTTTTTAATGGGGATCTTCTTTCAGTCCTCCAAGTACTGTTAGAAAAGCGCATTCGGGTAATTTGCGTCGGTCTTGATATGTGGTCTACAGGTGAGGCTATCCCCTTAATGGGAAGGTTGGCCTGTGTCGCAGACAGTGTAACGAAGCTTAACGCAGTTTGCGTAAGCTGTGGTGCCGATGCGTATTTATCCCAAAAGATTGTTGAGGATGATTCAATCGTCGATATAGGTGGCGCTGATAAGTATAGGGCGCTTTGCCGTGATTGTCTCGAATCAACTTAAAACTCATCGCTTAGTATCCTTGAACCGGCATGTGAATTCACGTGCTGGTTTTTATTTTGCGAAAATATAGTACAATTTGACAGTAAAAGCATTGTTTTATTTTTAAATAAATACTATAATATAAAAAGTGGAAAACCAAATTATGGAGGGGATTAGGATGACAGAAAACGGGGTAGTGGAAAACAAAACGACTCAGCTAGTCGGAACGGTGACCGCTCTTTCGAGCATTGTGCACTCGGAGATCCTTGACGAAGGCCAAAACCCTAATGTTAAACCACGGCGCACCGAAACGGTGGTGTGCCAACATAACGGCGAATCGTTGACGCTGCGCATTCCGGTTGTGTCTGGTAACGGTGTACGCGGCCTGGGCCGTCGCCTTCTGTTTGATCATACGTTTGCTCAACTGGGCGTTACGGTTGGGGAGCTGTTTCCAAAACAAGAAGTTTTGGCACGCCGTGTTCAAACGGCATTCCGCGCGGGCGGGGTTACCCCGGCTGGCATGACCGCGAAAGCAGCGGCGCCAGAAAAATACAAAAAGCTTCGTGATACAATTCCGATGCTGGGCGCCCTGGGCATGGTTTTTCATGCACATCAATTCGAAGGTAGTTCCCGGGTCGGCTTTTTGCGTCCGTACTTACGCGAAACCGCCAGCTTATTTGATCCGGTATTCCCGTTGGCCCTCACAGAAAAGATTGAAAACGAGGCTCCAAGCTATGCGGAATTTATGAAAGATGCTCATTTGCAAAAAATTCGCTATACACGGCGATCGGAAAGTGGCGCGATTGAAGATGCTTCTGGAGAAAGCGATATTGGCGTAGAGAAAGAAGCCATGATTTATGGCTCCGAGTATCTGCCAGCGGGTACGATTCTTGGAACCTCTTCGCGCATCACCACGGACAATGAGGGTGCCAGGTTAGCCTTTTTGGCCATGTATGGCTTGCTTTCCGAAAATGGAGTCGTTGGCGGCATGAGCGGCCGCGGTCATGGGTTTGTATCCTTTGAGCTTTATGAAATCGAAGAAGATGGCGATGCTAAAGAGTTTGATGCGTCTGCGGCAATTGCAAACTATGACGCGTATCTAGCGGCACATAAGGAAGAAATCATTGATGCCATTAAAACCATGCCGGAGCTGTTCGGGTATGTGTCGAAAGCGGCAAAAAAAGCAGCCAAAGAAGCGGAAAAATAAGGAGGGGCGCCTAATGTATAGCGGACCTCAGATTATTTATATAGGATTGGGAAATCGCCCAGAAGTAGAGCCGGGGGCCTGCCGTGTATGCGGCGGCCCACTCCTTGGGCCATCGAAAAGCCACCAGGAATTGTCGTCAACTACATGGACCGATGAAAACATCTGCCGGCGGATCGATGAAGACCGCTGCTGTGTGGCCTGCGAATGGTTTAGAACAGGGCATAACCGTCAGCAATATTGGGACAAGCAATCGGTGGTCATTGCAACGCCCGAAAGCATTGAACAAATGAACTTTGCTGATTTTTACGAGAAGATTGTCGCCAGCGCCGATGCGGTCGCTGTCCCCAGCGTTATCCTGCTGCGGGGGGATAATACGTCATTAACACAAAAACACCAACAATGGAAAGCCATTGACGGTGTAAATCTTTCAAAAAAACGGCTAAAAATGACCATCGCCGGTTTGCGGTTTTTTCGGTCCTCTACAGAACTTTCCGGGGTAGTTGATGTAGACCGAGCAGAATTTATCCAATCGGTTCAATCTATGCTCGAACAAATTGATTCGTATTTGAAACCAACCACAGTGTATATGAAAACCGAGTGGCAAAAGCGAAACTATTACATTCGGGAACTAATGCAAGCCTATAAACAAGCAATGGATACGTCCATTGTCTTGGCGGCACATTTGGCTGCGCACGTTGCCACAAAGGAGGTTTCTGAGGTTTCTAATGAGCAAGCAGATTCATAACGTCCGGGTACGTTTTCATCTCGTATCGCCGTTGCTTTTTCCAGCGGTAAAGCCCATCCGTCCGATTCAGGGCGATGGGCTTTATGGGTACGCGTGGGCCCTGTCTAAAGGGCTTGTGAAAACCCCAGCGGAAATGGACCCGGCTAACTTAGCGGAACCAGAGTTGCCATTTACGTTGGTTAATGATTCATTTTTTGCAATTTCCAGCAGCTTTGCTGCAGAAGGTTCGTTTCTTGAGCCAACGCTGATATATCGGCACGCTGATTTTGTGCAAACCTTTGCAAAACAAGACTTAGGTAAGTCCTATGTAAGTAATCAAATGGGCGAACATCAAGCAGCGCGGGAACTGTACTGGAAATTAGTTACTCCGTATCTTGATTTTTACGCACAAGTGACCGACAAGGAGCACTTTAGAGAGCTCACAAAACTAATCTGGAAGCTGGGCCATCTTGGCGGCAAGCGGTCGATTGGCTTTGGAGAAATAGGTAAGGTTGATGTGAAAGAGAAGGAGTGCCCCAATTGGAGCGTCTTGAAAGAAGGAAATCCCGCCCGCCCGATTCCGGTTGCCGGTTGGACCGAGCCGATTAAAGAGGAACTGATTGATTTTGTAGGCTATAAGCCGCCGTATTGGAACCGTGCGCTCTATGACCATTGCTATATTTCCCCGTTGTCCTTTTTTAATTTTCCCGCACTCCCGGGGAAAGAAGAAGTGGAAAAGGCCTCCGCTGTTTTGGGCCAAAAACAAAAAGACTTTTTGGATCGAGAAATTGCCAAAGAGGAGCGCAAGGCACAAGGTAGTACCAAGAAGAAAGGACGGTCAAAAAGATGAACCGACTTGCAATTTTGGTAGAACAATATGGAGAACCGGCTTCAAAGGATCAAGCGGTAACCTTTTTTTGGCGGTTATTAAATACCGGGAACGAAGCGCTGGCCAAGCAACTGCATAATGCCAAGGAAAAATTTAAACCCTATACTTGGGCTTATCAGCAAGGCATGTTTACCTTTGCGTCTGTACGAGAAGACATAGCTCTCGCGTTAAAAGAGGGGGCTGTCTCACTGGTCGGACAAGGGATTATGATCGAAAATAATTTATTTGAAGTAAAGAAGGTTCTTCCGATTCAACCAGTTCAGCGCATTAGCGGTCGAATGACCGTGAAAGCGCTGTCTCCTATTGCTCTTTCCTACCGTGGCGAAGACGGTAAAAAGAAGCCGGTATTTTTGGATCAAGACGAGGAACTTTGGAAAAAGTTATTGGCCCAAAATCTAGTGCGCCGAACCAATGCGTTTTTAAACATGGAGCTGCTACCAAATGCGGTGGGTGTTCGTATCGTGCAAAAAGGGTTTCCTTGCAGTATCCCCTATAAATTCGCGGTACCCGCCCGTGGTGACGTGGTACTTGAGCTGACAGGTGAACCCAAGGCTATTGAAGTTGCGCTCTATGGCGGCCTGGGAGAACGTACTGGATCAGGGTTTGGATTGGTGGTGCCGGTTTAAACGAAAGGAGATTGCAAAAAATGGATTGGGTCTACGTATATCTTAACAATGTGTATTCGTTTTCGATGGCAACAACCAAATATAAGACAGATGGCCAGCTTACCGTTCTGAAAGACCCTTCGGGGATAATGGAAGCAGAAGCAAAAGACAGCATATCGTTTAAACTGGCAAAACGGAATCAAAAAGACAGTTTGCGGCGGGGCATGGTTATTCACGCCCAAGGGAAAGTAGCAAAACTTGGGAAAAACACGGTGTTTTATATCCAAGATTGGGAAATTATTCGTCAATCATCCATCCGAAAAATGTTTTCGAAAACGGCAGTTGATGGAGAACGATTGCGCGATGGACAGTTGACTGGAACAAAAGGGACGGTTTGTGATCTGCCGGACGTATACACGCAAGATGTCCGCGATGTGCACGAACTATTTAGGAAAGCGGGCTTTCGCGAGTCACCAGAAACCGCCTGGATGTTGGTTTCTTTCTTTTCCCAAAGAGCCAAGCAACGGGGGTTTGAAGGTGTTGTCGATCTGATTGCCAGCAATCCTTTCATCATTGCAGAAACGGAAGAGTTTTCAATAACTGATGCAAAGCGATTGGCAAAAAATTTGGGCGTGAATTTGCCGATAGAAATCGAGGCAATGGCAGTGGTCGCTCAGATAGTAGCCAGCAACGCCAGAAGAGGAAACACCTTCATTCCCACACCGCATGTAGCGGTTCAAACAAAAGGCGATAAAGCGATGATGGAGTTGGCAAAAAAATCAAAGGATACCCATCCCAGCATCATTATAAATCGGCTCTTGATTAGCTCCTTCCGGGACGTAATGAAGCAAGGTGGCGCGAAGGTAACTATTTCTGGGAAAAAAGAATGCGGCGAAGAAGCTGCAAGATACTATTCGCAAGTGGCAGAAACGTTAGGAGAAAACTTCGCGGAAAAAAGCAATTACTATGGCAACGCTGCAGCTTCAGGAATTTATATGACGGGAGCCTATTTTGCTGAACGTACGGCGGCAGAGTTGTTTGCAAACCGGATAGGTGACTCGAACAATGGATACTCCATTGATTTGGGATTGTTTAAGGATATTCCGCTGTCCGGCGAGCAAGAGCAAGCCTTAAAAAATGCAATTGCGTATAAAACCAGTGTAGTAGTTGGCCAAGCAGGAACCGGCAAAACGCATATCATAAAGGCGTTGGTTTCATATTGTCAAGCCATTGGTAAGAGGGTTAAGGTTATCGCTCCATCGGCTATGGCGGCGGCCGTAGCTGGAGGAAAAGCCAATCTGCGAAAGGAAGATTTTCAAACCATCCATCGATTTGCGAACATAACCCATATGACCGAGGATTTAGGGGTAAATGATTTTCTTCCTCGGCAAGGCGACATGGAAAATCTGTTTGAGCATACAGACATTATTGTTGTGGACGAAATGAGCCTTTGTTCGGTCATGGTATTTAGCCGGTTGCTTCATTCGATTAAACAGCAACCGCAACTTCATTTAGTGATCATGGGTGATCCCGGTCAGCTGCCGGCTATTGGGCCAAGTGGATTTTTCCACCAGATGGCAGCACGCGTTATAGACCCATCGCTTCTTCCTGTAACCGAGCTAAAGACGGTTTTTAGGACAGAGGGTAGGGAACTGTTGGAAGCGGCCCTTCAAGTCCGAAACGAGCACTCGCTTGAAATTAGGCCTACGGAAGCCGTACAACTGATAGAGCGAGACAAAGAAGCATTATACCGGGAAATAGCTGCTCTTTTGGAAAACGGAATAAAGCATGAGGATATCCTTGTCATTTCAGATCAGCGAAAAGAAGAAATGGGAACCATGCAGCTTAATGCATTTTTACGGACGAAACTAAATGAAAAAGGCAAGCGAATTGACGAGTCAGCAGGTAGCTTTGCGGTAGGAGATCCGGTTATTGCAACACAAAACGATTATGCCGAGTATGCTGAGGATACTACCGGGCGCCGTAAAATAATGTTTTTTCGCCATGAAGGACGCACCGAAGATGTGTTTAATGGTATGAGAGGTACTATTGTTGGGGAAACGGGTACTGGTATCACAGTGCGCTGGAATGATCCAGACCATGAAATATCCCCATATACGTATGAAGAGATATCATGCTGGATTGAACCGGCCTATGCAATAAGTATCCACAAGGCGCAAGGCTCTGAAGCCGACTATGTTTTCGTTGTGCCGGCTAGCGAAAAATCTCGTATAAACCAGAACATGATGTATACGGCCATCACCCGAGCACAAAAAAGGGTGTATCTAATAGGCGATGAGTCAATATGGACAACGGCGGCTGGAAAGATTCAAATGGCTCCGTATAGCAAGTTCGGTTTTTTAGTTAACCAAGCCCTTGAAGAAACAAAATGGAAAAATAGAAAAACCAAAGATGCATCAACAAATCGGTTTCAGGTGGTTATGGATTTTTAAGCCCAAATGGCAAAATGCTATTGTCGTCGATTTCCAATATGGTAAAAAGTACGGGGGATCGACGACAACGGCTACGAGCAAAAATCTGGCTTTATCGTTTCTGGTCGATGGTATAATTGATTAGGGCTGTTTTGATAGGCAGTAAAATAGCGAGTAAAATGGGTTTGTAGACTACCTATAAGGGTTTGAAACAAAGTAGGGTGCGGGGGAATTGCCTTGCCTGGTAAGTTTGTAGACTACCTATAAGGGTTTGAAACGAAATATTGGAGGAAGAGCTGCAAGAACTCCTAGAAAGTTTGTAGACTACCTATAAGGGTTTGAAACAGGGTTTGAAACCAAAAAACTCGCTATACACGGCGGTGGTTTGTAGACTACCTATAAGGGTTTGAAACTTTAGAAACTGCAATGAAGCTAAACACATTTGCGTCCGTTTGTAGACTACCTATAAGGGTTTGAAACGAGCCATGGACAGCAGAAACCATAAAAAAAGCCTTTGTTTGTAGACTACCTATAAGGGTTTGAAACTATAATGCGGAAGTTTGGGGTGAAGCATTGGGTGAAGTTTGTAGACTACCTATAAGGGTTTGAAACTCAGTTTGAAGTTGGCGGTATGTACGAAGAGAAAAAGTTTGTAGACTACCTATAAGGGTTTGAAACTCGATTTCTTTCCATTCAGATAACACGATCCAGCACCGTTTGTAGACTACCTATAAGGGTTTGAAACCCGCAAGCAATGACGCCTGAAGCCATGACTTTGGCGGTTTGTAGACTACCTATAAGGGTTTGAAACTCTTGAGA